>JAJFHR010000158.1 GCA_021775515.1 Hyphomicrobiales bacterium
TTTTTAGTCGGGATTGTGGTGTTGCGATCAATAAGCCGCGTAAACACACCACCCAGAGTTTCAATGCCCAAAGACAAAGGTGTTACATCAAGCAGGAGCACGTCTTTAACGTCGCCCTGCAGAACGCCGGCCTGAATTGCCGCACCCATGGCAACAACTTCGTCCGGGTTCACACTCATGTTGGGTTCTTTACCGAAGAAATTTTGAACCGCTTCGCGGATTTTGGGCATTCTCGTCATGCCACCAACAAGAACCACCTCATCAATTTCACCAGCCTTAAGACCAGCATCTTTCAGCGCTGCCTTGCAGGGTTTAATCGTGCGCTCAATGAAATCTTCTACCAGACTTTCAAGTTTTGCGCGGGTCAGCTTCATGGTGAGATGTTTTGGCCCGGATTGATCAGCCGTAATAAAGGGCAGATTGACTTCTGTCTGCTGGGCTGAGGAGAGTTCGATTTTGGACTTTTCCGCAGCTTCCTTCAGGCGTTGCAAAGCAAGCTTGTCGGAGCGCAGATCAATGCCATTTTCCTTTTTGAATTCGTCGGCAAAATAATCAACCAGCCGCATGTCGAAGTCTTCACCGCCAAGGAAGGTATCCCCATTGGTTGATTTAACTTCAAACACACCATCGCCAATTTCGAGGATGGAAATATCAAACGTGCCACCGCCGAGGTCATAAACCGCGATTGTCGCCCCATCTTTTTTGTCGAGCCCGTAGGCTAACGCGGCAGCCGTTGGTTCATTTATAATGCGCAAAACTTCGAGACCGGCAATTTTACCGGCGTCTTTGGTTGCCTGGCGCTGGGCATCGTTAAAGTAGGCTGGAACCGTGATCACTGCCTGGGTGATACTGCCGCCAACAAAGGCTTCGGCAGTTTCTTTCATTTTCTGCAGAATGAAGGCTGACACCTGCGAGGGAGAATATTTCTCACCTTGAGCTTCAACCCAGGCTGCACCATTATCAGCCTTAACAATTTCATAAGGCACCATCGCTTTATCTTTTTTGGTGGTCGGATCGTCATAGGGACGTCCAATCAACCGTTTGATAGCAAACAGGGTGTTTTCCGGGTTGGTGACGGCCTGACGTTTTGCCGGTTGACCGACCAGCCGTTCGCCGTCTTCGGTGAAAGCCACCATCGAAGGTGTGGTGCGGGCACCTTCTGAATTCTCAATAACTTTTGGGGTTGAACCATCCATAACCGAGACACAGGAGTTTGTTGTGCCCAGATCAATTCCAATAACTTTAGACATGCATTTACCTTTTCCATTTGGCCGACGGGCTTAAGCCTTTAGTCAAGCACTCAATAGTATCCACTAAACTTTTCTCGTGGGATACAGCCTGTCTCCACGAATCAGTCTTCAAAATCCGATATTCGATAGGATATATAGGCAGGCTGAGCCTAGTCCGCAAGCACGCCAGCGATAAAAATGTCACAAGTTTGTTCGCCGAACTCAAAAGGGCTGAAAAATGCATCACGATGGCTTTCAAATCTACCCCGGATACTTTGATAAAAACGCTCAACAGAGCCTTGTTGACGAATTGCAGAAAATTATCAAGAAAGCCCCGTTTTTTCAGCCGAGGATGCCGCGGACGGGCAAACCTTTTTCAGTAAAGATGACCAATGCCGGGCCGCTGGGGTGGGTATCAGACAAAGACGGCGGATACCGGTATCAAAAATCCCATCCCGTCACCGCATTGCCGTGGCCGCCGATTCCGGATGAATTAATCGCTGCCTGGAACGAGTTAACCGGATATGAAAAACCTCCTGAATGTTGCCTGATTAATTTGTACCGCAACGAAAAAGCCAAAATGGGTTTGCATCGTGATGAAGATGAAAAAAATCTTGCAGCGCCGGTATTGTCCATCTCCCTTGGTGATACCGCGGTTTTCCGCATGGGCGGTTTAAAAAGAAAAGATCCGACCCGCTCGGTAAGGCTCACGTCGGGCGATGCCCTGACATTTGGCGGCGAAGCGAGATTGGCCTATCACGGTATCGACCGCGTCATTGCCGGTTCATCCACCTTGTTAAGCAACGGCGGAAGGATAAACCTCACATTGCGCCGAGTGAATCTATAGGCATGTTTATTATATAATTGACATTTATCAAAAAGTCTAATAATAATTATACAAAAGATAATTGATATTTATATTATGATGATTTATGAACCACCTCAACTAACCGATGAAGATTTTGCCGTCATAGAGTTGATAAACGAGCAAAAGCAGAAACTTAGATACTATGTTCAGAATAATCCTCACCGGTGGAGCGGATTGATTCGACGCAATATGATGGCTCGCGCTATTCAAGGATCAAATTCAATAGAAGGCTATCACGCAACAATTGACGATGTAATTGCTGCTGTTGATGACGAAGATCCCATGGAGGCCACAGATGAAACCTGGCGGGAAATTGTCGGTTATCGGAACGCCTTAACCTATATTCTTCAACTCTCTGAAGATGAATATTTTGAGTTTCATCCCCAACTACTCCGAAGCCTTCACTTCATGATGCTTCAACATAGCCTGGAAAAGATGCCCGGGAGGTGGCGCCCAGGAGATATTTATGTCGTAAACCAGGAAACCGATGAGCGGGTTTATGAAGGACCCGATGCGCTCGAAGTACCAAAACTTATAGATGGGTTAATTGAATTTCTCAATTCTCCTACCGATTGCCCAATCATGGTCAAGGCAGCAATGGCTCACTTAAATCTAACTATGATCCACCCCTTCAAGGATGGAAATGGGCGAATGGCCAGGGCGCTTCAAACTTTAGTTCTATCGCGAGAAGGGTTGGTAAGCCCAATTTTCTCATCCATTGAAGAATGGTTGGGACGGAACACTACAGCATATTATGAAATTCTGGCAAAAACCGGTCAAGGCGCATGGCATCCAGAAAATAATGCCCATGACTGGGTGCAGTTCTGCCTTCGGGCACATTTTCAACAAGCTCATACGGTAGTTAGAAGAAACAACTGGTATGAGAAAATTTATGAAGATGTTAAAAGGTTACTTGAACAGCACCGGTTGCCAGAGCGTGCAATTTCTACTCTTATGGATGCCTCCATCGGCCTGCGAATTCGAGCCGGCCGCTATAGAGAGGAAAACGATATTTCAGATGTCGTTGCCAGTCGCGATTTAAGAAAAATGTCGGATATCGAGTTGCTTGTTCCACATGGCGAACGTAGAGGGCGCTTTTATCTCGGCGCAAAAATTCTTAGAAAAATTGCGGCAAATCATAAAGTTAGCGGTCGCGCTGCTGATCCATACGATCTCGTTAGGCAAAAAAGGCAATTAATGGAATCTCCTCAATTACCTCTTTAATTTTTAGCGAATTTCCTTGTAGTGTTGTGAACCAAACAACGCAGCTTATGCGCTGCGATCGAGTTTTTTGCCCATTTTTGCCGGATCGCTGCCCGCGTTGGCATCACCTTGGCTATCTGCTCCAGGCTTAGCCGTTGTTTCAGAATAAGTTTCCTGAGCAACTTCCTGTTCCACCTGAACCTCGCTGTCGCCATCAGGAATTGGTTGGAGTTTTTGTACCTTGGGTCCGCCTTTAGAAACACCAACCATCGCCGGGCGCAAAACCCTGTCACCGATCACATAACCGGTCTGAACCACCTCAACGACTGTTCCTGAGGGAACATCGGGATTTTCCAGTTCAAAAATAGCCTGGTGAAGGTTGGGATCAAACTTGCTTCCCTTGGGATCATCAATTTCCACGCCATGTCGCGATAGCACATTGACCATCTCACGTTCAGTCATCTCGACACCGTCAAGTAAAGCCTTAAACGCCTCATCGGCGGTCTCACGCGCGTCTGCCGGCAAAGCTTGCAAGGCGCGGTTCAAGTTATCGCCGATCGTCAACACATCACGAGCAAAATTGCTGATGGCATATTTAGCTGAATCCTGTTTTTCGCGCTCGGTGCGCCGGCGCAGGTTTTCCATATCGGCCGCAAGCAGTAACAAGCGGTTCTTCAAATCTTTGTTTTCATCGTGCAGCGCCAAAAATTCATCTGCCATTTCTGACGGATCACTACCGGTCAGAACCTCTGCATTGCTATCAGTTTCGCCCGCATTGCTTTCTGCAGGATCAGGCTGTTCGGGGGCGTTTCTTTTGTCTTTACTCATCATGGGTTTCAGTTTCGCCTGCACATTTTATGGAACAACAATTCTAGATATCTGGTCTTGGCGGCAAAAAATCAAGTCAAGATGCGCCCGACCACCTGTGCTGTATAATCAACCATGGGAATAATGCGAGCATAATTTAACCGGGTAGGCCCGATTACTCCCAAAACACCGATAATATTTTGCGATTTATCGCGATAAGGCGAAATTACCAGCGAAGATCCCGACAACGAGAAAAGATTATTCTCCGAACCGATAAATATGCGAACGCCTTCGCCTTTTTCGGCCAGGCCGAGAAGCTGGATTAAATCCTTCTTTTTCTCAAAATCATCAAATAACAACCGTATGCGCTCAAGATCCTCCATAGCCGCATCTTCCTCAAGCAGGTTGGATCGACCGCGTACAATTAGGGTTTTATTTGCGCTTTCATCGGCGCCGCTCCAGGTAGCAAGCCCGGCCTCAACCACACTGGCGGTGAGACTATCAAGCAGGTTTTCCTGCGATACCAGCTCTTCCTGTATGGTCTCGGTCAATTGCGTGATGGTTTTGCCGACGATGCGTGAATTAATGTAGTTTGTGGCTTCAATGAACGAAGAGGGCGGCATGCCCGAGGGCAGGGAGATGACACGATTTTCCACGCTGCCATCGTCGCCAACTAAAATAACCATAGCCCTGTTAGGATCGAGCGAGACAAATTCCAGATGTTTCAATCGCACATTTGACTTTGACGTTAAAACCACACCGGCACAATGGCTCAGGCCCGAGAGCAGGGACCCTGCATCCGTCAGGACCTCTTCCACATTTCCATCACTGTTGCTTGCCGCGATCTGAGCTTCAATCCGGTTCCGTTCTTCCAGTGTCAAATCGCCAATCTGCAGCAGGCCGTCGACAAACATCCGCAAACCAAATTCAGTCGGCAAACGCCCGGCGGAAATATGAGGTGCAAAAATAAGCCCGGCAGATTCAAGATCGCTCATAACGTTGCGAACGGAAGCTGGAGATAAAGACAACGGCAGCGCTCGGCTTAAATATCGCGACCCAACTGGCTCTCCGGTCTCAAGATAACTCTCCACAAGTTGCTTGAAGATCTCCCGGGTTCGCTGGTCTAATTGTGCTAGTCCTGAAAGTCGGTTTTCCATGTATCAAAGACCGGTCGTTTTCCAAAGTCGCGCCAATGTCAGATTTGAATTTAGTGATCCTGCTGGGTTGCGTCAAATCTGGTGTTATTTGCACAACCTTTCTCTTTGCCCCGTGAAGATTAGCACTGTAGAAGGTAAACAAGCCCTGACCTAGGACTAAGGTAAAAAATTATCAGAAAGAATTAAGCATATGCGGCCATCAAACCGGCAAACGGACGAAATCAGATCAATAGCCCTGGAGCGCGGATTTTCCAAACACGCCGAAGGATCGTGCCTGATCAAATGTGGTGATACCCATGTATTATGTACAGCCAGTCTTGAAGACCGCGTACCACCCTGGCTGCGCGGCGGCGGCAAAGGCTGGGTGACGGCAGAATATGGCATGTTACCTCGCTCTACCTCGGATCGCATGCGCCGTGAATCAACCGCTGGAAAACAATCCGGGCGCACCCAGGAAATTCAACGCCTCATTGGCCGAAGCCTGCGCGCCGTAGTCGATCTCAAAGCTCTGGGCGAACGGCAGATTTCCATAGATTGTGATGTTATTCAGGCCGATGGCGGCACCAGAACCGCCGCTATCACTGGCGCCTGGATTGCTCTGCATGACTGTGTTGCCTGGATGAAGGCGCGCGATATGGTTACACAGCCGGTGTTAATTGATCAGATAGCAGCAATCTCTTGCGGTATCTACCAGGGCGAACCGGTGGTTGATCTTGATTATGACGAGGATTCACAGGCGGAAACGGATGCGAATTTTGTCATGACCGGATCCGGTGGCATTGTTGAAATTCAGGGCACGGCTGAAGGCATACCGTTTAGTGAAGAAGAATTTTCAAAACTTCTCGGCCTGGCCAAAGGCGGCATAAAAGAACTGTTGAACCTCCAGAAAATAGCTGTGAGTTGACCATGAGCCCGCCGATCGGGCCAGGAACGCGCTTGCTGGTCGCCAGTCATAATGCCGGAAAGGTTCGCGAAATCGCGGATCTTTTGAAACCTTACCGGCTGGAAGTTGTCAGCGCTGGCGAACTGGGGCTGCCGGAACCGGAAGAAACCGGTTCAACTTTCAAAGAAAACGCGCTGATTAAGGCGTTAGCCTGTTCGAGAGCTTCCTGTATGCTGGCGCTGGCGGATGATTCCGGACTGGCAGTAGAAGCCTTGGATGGTGAGCCTGGAATATTTTCCGCCAGATGGGCCGGGCCGGAGAAGGACTTTTATGTGGCAATGAAAAAGGTTGAACAGGCCCTTGGGGCTCAAGGAGCAACTAAACCAAAAGATCGCCGTGCTTCATTTATTTGTGCACTGTCACTCGTCTGGCCCGATGGCCATGAAGAAACTTTTGAAGGCAAGGTGTCGGGAACACTAATTTGGCCGCCGCGGGGCTCTCGCGGCTTTGGCTATGATCCGATGTTTCAGCCCGACGGTTATGATGTAACTTTCGCTGAAATGGACCCGGCCGAAAAACATAACATATCCCATCGCGCCGATGCCTTTAACAAGATGTTGAGCCTGTTTAAGGATTGAACCGGCAGCGGAGGCAATTTTAGATGACTATCCTGTCTGATTTATCAGATGATGTATTTGGCGTGTATGTCCATTGGCCATTTTGCCTGGCCAAATGTCCCTATTGTGATTTTAATTCCCATGTCGCCCGCAAGATGATCGATGAGGATCTTTTTTTAGAAGCCTATCGCAGTGAAATTTCCCATTTAGCGGCGCTGTTTCCCGATAAAAAAGTAACCAGCATCTTTTTTGGTGGCGGAACGCCATCGCTGATGTCGGCCTCACTTGTTGGGGCTATCCTTGATGAGATCGCCAGCCGTTGGGGCATTGATGATAAAGCGGAGATAACGCTGGAGGCCAATCCGACCAGTGTGGAAGCAAAGAGGTTTAAAGGCTATCAAACCGCTGGCGTCAACCGCACATCCATCGGAATTCAAGCCCTTAATGCGACAGATTTAAAAGCCCTTGGCCGCCAGCATACCGTTGGTGAAGCCTTAGCGGCATTTCAGCTTGCTTCACGCACCTTTAAGCGTGTGTCCTTTGATCTGATTTATGCACGGCCCCACCAGACGGTTACGCAATGGCGCCATGAATTAGGCCAAGCGCTTGACTATGCCCACGATCATATGTCGCTTTATCAGCTCACCATTGAACCGGCGACGGCCTATTATGATCTCTATGCCCGCGGCAAACTTTCCATCCCAGAGGATGATCTGGCCCTAGCGCTTTATGACGTTACCCAGGAACTTACTGATGCAGCAGGGCTAAACGCCTATGAAATTTCCAATCATGCCGCCGAAGGCGCGCAGTCTCTGCACAATCTTACCTATTGGCGGTATCAGGATTATGCCGGTATCGGCCCCGGCGCCCACAGCCGTCTCAGGCTGGGGAATAAAAAAATTGCCCTCAGCCACCACCGTGATCCCGGTAAATGGCTTGAAGAAGTGAAAAAAAACGGTCACGGGATTGCCGATCAGGAGCAATTGGGCAGCATTGAGCAGGCCCAGGAATTTTTGCTGATGGGGCTTCGGCTGGAGGAAGGCATTAATCTTGACCGTTATGCAGCACTTGCTGAACAACCGCTCAATTCAGAAAATATATCAGATCTGGCCGAGGAGGGTTTCATTGAACTTGCCGATCCTTGCCGCCTCAAAGCAACGGCAGCAGGAAAACGCGTGTTAAACAGCGTGATTGCCCGCCTGGCAATTTAAGGCGTCTTGATTACAATTGAATTCAATCTACCGCTTAGCCTGAAGGCGAGCTGCTAAATCGGCGGGGTGCCGGACTTACAACCTTTGCCCCACCTGCTTGCAGCTCCAATACCGCAAGGGCGCGCTGGTTGGTGCCATCAGGTAATAAGCGGAACAAGCCATCTACCCCGTCAAACCCATCAGGATTAGTCAATTGTTCAGGTGTGTATCGTTGTCCGGGTTCGGCAGCGGCCAAAACGGCGGCGAGACTGACACCATCATAAGCAAGGCTGGCGATCCGCAGAGGAGACTTGCCGTAGGCATTTTTATATCGAGCAATAAAGGCACTCTTGGCAGCGGGATCGGGCGAGGCATACCAGCCGCCGCGAAGCGCGCTCAAGGCTGATAATCCCGGCTCATCCCACAATCCGGTGCCCAGCAGGCGTATTCGATTACTCTCAATGCCGTTTTCTTGCAGCATTGCAGCCATTTGATGCAACAGCGAGCCGCCTTCCGGCAACAATATCGCGCTGATGCCGCTGCGTTTGCTTTTGGCAAAAGTTGCCAGTCGCGAAATGTTTTTTTCAGCGCTGGCAGCGTTGCGGGCATATTGTTCAATTGACACAATTTTTCCGCCAACCTGAGTTACTTTTTCTTCAAAAGCCCGGTTCACCAGGTTGCCATAAGGCGATTGCGGAATTAACCCGGCATAGCCTTTATTGCCTTTGCTGTAGGAATATTCAACTACCCGCTTGATTTCTTGGGATGCAAGAAAGCTCAACAGATAAACACCGTTACCGGCAACCTGTTGATTTGTCGAAAACGCCAACACCGGGACGTTTTTGGCCTTGGCTTCTTGCGCAACGGGAACCACCGAGCTGGACAGCAAGGGTCCGAGAATAATTTCAACCCCTTCCTCCAGGGCTTCGCGCGCTGCGGCCCGGGCACCGTCTGGTGTTCCTCGTGTATCTTTAGGGACGAGGACGATTTCGCTGCCGCCGGCATCAAAAATTGCTAATTCACCAGCCTCTTTTAGCGCCTGTCCTATTTCACCAATTTTACCTTGTCCGGATATCGGCACAAGCAGTGCAACCCGTGCAGCTTTGGGGGATTTTATTGAAGGCTTTTGCGGAGTTTCGGTACTATCGCCAAATATAGAACCGGTGTTAAATCCACCGCCACAAGCTGCCAGACTTATAAAAAGCAGGCTGGTTATCAACATATTGCCGATTGTTTTTGCCGGACGGAATTCCGACTGTACAAATTTCAGGTTTATCAACGAATTTCCCTTTTGGCTGTTTTATGTTTCAGATTAGACGATAATGCCAGCTTTCTGTTTTGAAAGTGACATAATACGATATCGGCTAATTCCTAGATTCTCTCACTAAACTCAGCGTACACACATATACAACAGATTACGGCAATATTACTGAAAACTACAGGTCATGACCTCGGTTGTATAGGACAACATTCGCACCAAAGGTGGACAATGCAACGGCCAAAACCATCATCTAAAACACTGGAGCCTGGACTGTATGTAACGGCAACGCCGATCGGCAACCTGGGCGATATCACCTATCGTGCTGTAGAGGTGCTAAAATCCGCCGACCTGATATTGTGTGAAGATACGCGGGTAAGCGCAAAACTTTTGGCCCATTACCAGATTTCCACCAAATGCATGGCCTATCACGATCACAACGCCAGACGGGTACGTCCTCAGATCATTGACAAGCTTAAAGCCGGCATGGCGATTGCCCTGATTTCGGATGCCGGCACGCCACTGATATCCGATCCCGGTTATAAACTGGTCCGCGAAGTCGCCGATTTGGGGCTTAAGATCACAGTTGTTCCAGGCGCTTCATCACCTATCGCAGCCATGAGTATTGCTGGGTTGCCGAGCGACCGGTTCATGTTTTTGGGTTTTCTTCCGCCAAAAACCGCGGCGCGCAAAAATGTGTTGAGGGAGGTATCTGAAATCAATTCCACCCTGATATTCCTTGAGACCGGACCGCGCCTGGTTAAAATGCTCAAAGATGTTCTCGAAGTTTTGGGCCCTCGTGAAACTGTCATCGCGCGTGAACTGACAAAACTTTACGAGGAAATTAGGCGTGATACGGTTGATCTGCTGATTGGAAGTGTTGAAAATTTGGATCGCATTAAGGGCGAAATCGTGGTTGTGATTAGTCCACCTCAAGCGCGGACTTATGAGCAGGATGAGATTGACGAGCTCATTTATGACAAGTTGCGCTCAATGAGCGTGAAGGAAACCGCAGCCTTGGTTGCTGAAGCCACCGGCTCACCCAAAC
>JAJFHR010000159.1 GCA_021775515.1 Hyphomicrobiales bacterium
TGTTGCGGGAACGCAGGTTGCTGGGTTGGAACAAGCTATGATCTGCACGGCGGAACGGATCAGCGGCTCCTGCAAGGCCTTTTTCACCACGTTGCCGATGGAATTGAACACATTGCCAAAGGCGTTGCCGATGGATTTGAACAGTTTTTTAAAAAAGAACCCTGAGGGGTCGGTATAGCTCAAGGGGTTGTTGAGTACGTAGGAGTAGCGGTTCCATGACTGCAGATTGGTAAGGTCCTGTACAAACGGATCGGCTGAGAGAAAGCGGCCCAGTTCAGGGTCATAGACCCGGCCGTTCATATGCACCAGACCGACCGGGTCAACCATCTCCTGGCCGGTGAAGCCGCGGGTGGTGAGGGAGGTGTCGTAGGTGAATATGGAGGTTTCGCTTAAATTGCTCCAGTTGACCTCACGGCGCTTGCCCCACGAATTACGGTGACAGAATTACGGTGACAGTTTACTAAATGCACTAATAACGTATTTGTCACTCCGTGGTCCGACTATCGCGCATCGTCATTCCAGATTTTCCTCACCATATTACCCAGCGAGGCAATCGCCGGGCACAGGTTTTTTTTGAATGCATTTAGTAAACTGTCACCGTAATTTCGTGTCACCGTAATTTCGTTTAGTAAACTGTCACCGTAATTTATGTCGGTGTTGACTTTAAATCGCACAATGTGCTCGAAATCTATGATTGGGCCGTAATTCAAACCGACGGTTTTGTGTAAGCAAATTGACTTTCGAGAGGACATATGCGGATTAAGCTGGATGATCAGCGCAAAAAGGCGATTGCAGTCAATTTGATTGATTTTTATTCGTCGAATTTTGACGATGAGATGAGTGAATTTAAGGCATCAGAGATTGTCGATTTCATGCTCCGCCAGATCGGACCCTCGCAATATAATCAGGCTATTACTGATGCCAGAAAATATATGGCGGAAAAGATTCAGGATCTTGATACGGAATTTTACGAGCCTGAATAATCAGGCACCCGGCGTAGTTGCCCCGTTTAACTTAGCCCGCAACACACAGCCCAGCCGTTTGACATGTTCAATCATCTCCTCTTCCGGCACCGCGGCAAAGCCGAGTACAAGACCCTGAAGTTTTGGCGTTTCCATGAACGATTGCGACAAGGCCGGGGCGATGAGGTCATGATCACGCAGGAGATTTGACGCCTCAACATCGCTGATTGATGAGGCTAAAACCGGCTTAAAACGGGCAATAACGTGCATGCCGCTGTCATGGCAGTCGATGTTCAATAAGTCGGAAGTGTAAGTTTCCAAAGCCGAAAGCAAGGCGGTTTGCCGTTTACCGTATAATCGCCGGGTGCGCCGGATGTGTTGAGCGAAGTGTCCCGCCGCCATGAAATCAGCCAGCGCCGGCTGGGCGAGGATTGAGGCCTGCTTGCCGGTTGTTGAAAAAACCGACAACAGCGGTTTGACTAGCGCTGTCGGGGCGACAATATAACTGAGGCGCAAGGCTGAAAACATCACCTTGGAAAAACTGCCCAAGTAGATCGTGCGCTCGAAATCATCCAGCGCAGCCAACGGTTGCAGGGGAAATCCGCGGTAGCGATATTCACTATCGTAATCATCCTCAATCAACCAGGTGTCGTTGGCCCGGGCCCATTCAATTAATGCCAGACGGCGGCTCAGGCTCATGGTCTGGCCCAAAGGATATTGCCGGGAGGGAGTTATGAAGGCCAGCCTTGCTGCAGCGGATTTGGCTTTGGCGCGGGTAACGGAAAACCCGTCGTCATCCACCCGCACGCTGATCGGTTTCACGCCCGCGCGCAGGAACGCCTGCCAGGCTGAGCGATAAGCCGGGTCCTCTATCCACACTTCTTCATCTGCCTCGAGCAAGGCCAGCGATAAAACCTCCACCGCATCATGGGTGCTTGAGGTCAAGATGACTTGCTCAGGTGTGCACTTGAGGCCACGATGGGTCATGAGATAGTCGGCAATTTCCTCCCGCAGCTTCAAATACCCGCCGTTTTCACCTTCATAAAGCTGCCCGATTTTTGGCCGCTTCCATGATTTGGCCAAAATGCGCGCCCATTGCACAAAAGGAAAATTGGCAAGATCGGGCTTGCCGGGGTCAAAGGCGGTAACAGCGCTGCGCCCAACCTTGCGGCCGATGAGACCGGCACAGCGGCTGGACGTGGCGATCTTATTTTCCGTTAGAGGCGGCGTCAGGGGCATCGAAGACGGCGGCTCCACCGGTAAGTTTTCCAACGAAGTGTCGATGACAAAGACCCCCGCCCCCCTGCGCGCTTCTATATAACCTTCAGATTCAAGCTGTTCATAGGCCGACAAGACGGTGGTGCGCGAGATTTCAAGGTCTTTAGCCAGAACACGCGAGGCAGGCAACCGGGTGCCGCTGTTTAGCCGGTGAGATAATATGAGCTGACAAATTTCCTGATAAATCTGGACAAACAAGGGTTTATCACCATTTTTATCAAGTTTTACAGCAAGTTCAATCGCCAGATTAACGCTAACCATCACCGGTTCTGGTTCGGAACCATTGCGGTCGACCGGGCTATTGTGAGAAAGGCTCAAATCGCTTGTCCTGAGAAATTGGTTATTTAGAATAACCAACTCAACGGACGTTTAAAAGAGCCAATTTTCACGAAAATTCGGAGAGTATATTTGATTTTTGCCAAATCTGTTCAAGACGCTGGTCGGGACTGGATT
>JAJFHR010000160.1 GCA_021775515.1 Hyphomicrobiales bacterium
CTTTGGGCCGTTTTACTGAATCAGGCGCAAAAAAAGCGAAATATGGGATTTTGATTCCTGCGTGTTAAAGCACTCCGGCCGATGCAAACAACAGAATCAACAAGACAATGGGGTAGCCTTCGTCCAGGGCAGCCACCATCACCATCGACTTTGAAACAAATCCTGAGAACAAGGGAAAAGCGGAAATTGAGGCGGCGCCAATCAGGCAAAATTTGGTCGTCCATGGCATGGATTTATACAGACCGCCGAGCTCGGAGCCTTTTGTAGTCCCGGTGCGCATCAAAACTGCACCCATGGTCATAAACAAAAGACCTTTGAATATGACATCGTTGAATGCATGGGAAACAGCGCCATTAATCGCCAGCGGTGTGCCGATGCCAATGCCGACAACCATAAACCCGACCTGGTTGATCATCGAATAAGCCAGCACCCGGCGTAAATCATTTTCGATAACCGCATAATATATCGGGAACATCGTCATCGCCGCGCCGATATAGATAAGCAATTCGGTTCCCGGATAGGCACGGGCAAAAGCGTAAACTGCGACTTTGGTGGTAAACGCGCTTAAAAAAACCGTACCGGTTGGTGTTGCTTCAGGATATGCATCAGTTAGCCAGTTGTGCAAAAACGGGAAGCCGCATTTGATGCCAAAGGCCAGGAAGATCAACCATGAAGCCAGCCCCTTGGCGCTGGTATAATCATTAACGTCAAGTCCGATTTTGGCAAACGTGATAGAGCCTGTGCTGTGCGCCCAAATAAGCACACCGGCAAGCAATATGACACCGGACGCCACCTGAATGATGAGATAGCGCATTGCGGAATCATAGGCGCGCTGCGTCCGCCGGGCTAACACGAGAAAGACCGAGGTGATCGCCAGTAATTCCCAGAATACAAACAAGGTGATCATGTCGCCGGCAAAAACGGCTCCCACTGCACTGCCGGCATAGAGTATGGCGGAAACTGCCTGCATGGTGTCGCGAACGTGCAAGGCATAAATTATCGAGAGGAAAGCGGCTAGATGAAACAGGTAACCAAACAGCAGGGAGAGTTTGTCGACCCGCACAACTTCGAGCGTATAGTTCAAAAGGGGCAGGGATAGAATTACGCCGTTATCCAGCGAGAATAAATTAAGGGCACCGAGGATCGGGATCGCAAGCATGATAATCGAGCGCAAAGTGCCTTGCGTAACCGCGACCAATCCCGCGCCGATGAAGAATATTAAGAAGGGAGCCCAACTAGTCATCGTAATAAGTCTCCTCGCGCATCGCCAGCATGCGCAAAACCCTGGAAAGCATGACTAGAATGACAATGCCAAGGAAGCCGTAGATCGGATAAAAACTGAACAGGGCCTCCCACGGATGATCGACATAGCGAAAGGTGAAAAACTCCGGAATAATCAAAAGCGCGCACAGGAAATAAAAGCCGTACAAAAATCGTTTTACGTTCTTGGGGCTGTCGAAAAAGTGGCGTTTCTCGTGAGTATCCATGGCGACACTTTCCTAGGGAGTCTTGATAAGCTGAAGCAGGTCAAAAATCGGACCCGGGTAAAAGAACAGGAGGACGCACCCTGCGGCCGTAATGCCAATCGCTATCAGGCACGGCAGGGGGGCTTCATGAATTTTGGTGATTTCAACACCATCGGCGGGTTTGCCGAAAAATGCCTTAAACGGTATTGGCATCAAATAGGCGATATTGAGCAAAGAGGAAATCATTAACACGGCAACGATGAATAGCTGATCGGCCTGCAAAGCGCCGAGGGCCAAATACCATTTGCTCCATAATCCGCCAAATGGCGGCAGCCCGATGATACTGAGTGCGCCTATAGCAAAAGCGACAAACGTAAATGGCATGGCTTTGCCGAGGCCGGATAAGTCTTTGATCTCGGTTTTATGAGCAGCGGTATAAATTGCACCGGCACACATGAACAAAGTGATCTTTCCCACCGCATGCATGGTTATGTGCAGGCCGCTGCCGATCATTCCCAAGCGGCTGGCGAGCATCGCGCCGACAACAATATAGGCCAACTGACTGATGGTGGAATAAGCCAGTCGCGCTTTCAGGTTATCTTTTGTCATGGCGATCAGAGAGGCCAAAAGCACGGTGCCGGCAGCTACATATAACAGCCACTCACTTGCGCCGGTGGTTGAAAGCAGATCCAGTCCAAAGATGTAGATAACTATTTTTAAGACTGAAAATACCCCGGCCTTAACAACGGCTACGGCATGAAGAAGTGCGCTCACCGGTGTTGGTGCCACCATCGCGGCAGGCAACCAAAAATGCACCGGCATGGTAGCAGCCTTGCCTATGCCGAAGACGTAAAGGCCCATTAAAATGCCAACCGTCAGACCATCGGCTTTGCCAGAAAGTATGCCACCCGGCGTAAAACTCAACGTGCCGGCAAGAACGGAGGTCCACAAGATTGCGGGCAACAACAGGACCATTGAGGTTGCCAGGAGTAAAATCAGATAAAGCCGGCCCGCTCTGATGGCATCTTCGTTGGCTTTGTGGGTAACCAGCGGATAGGTGGAGAGTGTCAGAGCCTCATAACATAAAAACAGGGTGAACAGGTTTTCTGCAAAAGCAACACCGATGGTGCTCGAGATCGCCACGGCAAAACACATATAAAACGGGGTCTGCCGCGGCTCATTATTGCCGCGCATATAGCCGATCGAATAAATTGAATTAACAATCCACAAGCCAGATGCAATAATTGCGAATAACATTCCCAAAGGTTCAACTTTAAAGGCTAGGGAAAGCCCGGGCGCCACTTCCAGCACGTTTAATTCCGGCTGTTCTCCATTGAGAACATGTCCCAGCAAGGAAATAACTATGAAAAAAAGCGCACCTGCAACTGACAGGGTAATGAACTCACGCAGGTCTGGAATTTTTCCGAATAGGCCAATCAGGGCTGCACCAATGAGAGGTAGCAACAGGGTGTATGCGATCATGGTTTCCGGTGTCATTTCAGGCCTGCCAACAAAATTTCAGCCGCACGCCAGGCAATGCCGGCCGATTGAGAGGTATCAATACCCAGGTAAATAGTGGCAAAAGCCAGAACAGCGGTAGGCGCCAGCAATGAAATGGGAGCCTCCTTTATGTTGGCAATTTCAGGGGACGGAGATCTGAACCAGACGATCTCGACAATACGCCCCACATAGATAACGGCCAACAGGGACGATAAGACCAGTAAAAATACCAACCACACATAGCCTGCTTCCAGTGCACCAATGGCAAGGTACCATTTGGAAATAAACCCGACTGTGCCGGGCACGCCGATCAGGCTCAGCCCGCCGATTAACAAACATCCCATGGTGATAGGCATTTTTTTGCCCAGCCCGGCGAAATTTTCAATTTCAGCAGATCCGATGCGATATACAACGGCACCGATGGCAAGGAACAAGGCGCCTTTCATAATTGCGTGGTTGAAAAGATGGACCACACTGCCAGTCAGCCCGGCCTGATTGGCCAGGGCAATGCCTAAGGTAATGTAGCCAATTTGCGCCACCGAGGAATAAGCAAACAGGCGCTTAACATCCTGCTGGAAGATGGCGACGATTGAGGCCCCGAACATGGCAGCGAGCGAGAGAAGGATGAGAATTTCTGATAGCGCCAGTTTCGTAGTGACAATATCGACGCCAAAAACCGTGAACAAAAAACGGATCAAGAGGTAGACAGCGACTTTGGTTGCGGTGGATGCCAGAAAGGCCGTTACCGCCGATGGCGCATAGGCATAGGCATTGGGCAGCC
>JAJFHR010000017.1 GCA_021775515.1 Hyphomicrobiales bacterium
GTAAAGGTGAAGGCGGTAAATACACTGAACCGCAAAGGCAAGATTAAGCGGTTTAAGGGAAAAATTGGCAAACAGAGCGATATCAAAAGAGCTGTTGTCACATTAGAAGAAGGTCACGCAATTGATGTAACCACCGGCCTTTAGGGTTGATGTGGTTGTTGTCAGAAAATGAGTTTGATCAATGGCACTGAAAAAATATAATCCAACGACACCAGGACAAAGAACACTGGTAACGGTTGACCGTTCAGCTCTATGGAAGGGCAAGCCTGTCAAGCGATTGACAGAAGGTTTGACAAAATCCGGGGGCCGCAACAACTTTGGCCGTGTTACAGCACGCCGTCGTGGTGGTGGACATAAGCGGGCCTATCGTCTGATTGACTTCAAGCGCACGAAATTTGATGTCGCAGCCACCGTCGAACGGCTCGAGTATGATCCCAACCGTACGGCGTTTGTCGCCCTGATCCGCTATGAAGACGGGGAGCAGTCGTACATTCTGGCACCACAGCGCTTGCAGCCCGGTGATGTTGTTGTTTCGGGCAAGCAGGCCGACATCAAGCCCGGTAACGCCATGCCATTATCGGCAATGCCAATCGGAACGATTGTGCACAATGTAGAATTAAAGCCCGGCAAGGGTGGCCAGTTGGCAAGATCTGCCGGCGCCTATGTCCAGTTTGTCGGGCGTGATCAGGGTTATGCGCTTATCCGCTTGAATTCCGGCGAACAGCGGATGGTCCGGGCAGAATGCATGGCAACGGTCGGGGCGGTTTCAAATCCAGACCATGGTAATATCAAGCTGGGTAAAGCTGGACGCAGCCGCTGGATGGGCAAACGGCCTTCCGTTCGTGGTGTGGCGATGAACCCGGTTGATCACCCCCATGGCGGCGGTGAGGGAAAAACCTCCGGTGGACGCGATCCCGTTACCCCTTGGGGCAAGCCAACCAAAGGCAAGAGAACACGGTCGAACAAATCGACGGATAAATACATTTTACGCAGCCGTCATTTGCGTAAGAAGAGAAGACGGTAAAGGAATTTAAAAGTGGCACGTTCAGTTTGGAAAGGCCCGTTTGTTGATGGTTATCTGCTGAAGAAAGCAGAAGAAGCCCGGCAATCTGGTCGTAATCAGGCAATTAAGATTTGGAGCAGGCGCTCTACGGTTTTGCCGCAGTTTGTCGGTCATACATTTGCCGTGCACAACGGTCGCAAACATATTCCTGTTTTGGTGACCGAGGACATGGTTGGACACAAATTCGGTGAGTTTTCACCCACCCGCACTTATTACGGTCATGCGGCCGACAAAAAGGCAAAGAGGAAATAGACGGTATGGGTAAGAAATCCAGAGAACGTCAGTTGGCAGACAATGAGGCGCGTGCCGTAACCAAGCAATTGCGTACAAGTCCGCAGAAACTGAATTTGCTCGCCGGCATGATCCGCGGCAAGAAAGTTGAAACTGCCTTGGCAGATTTAACCTTTTCCCGTCGGCGTATCGCTAAGGATGTGAAAAAAACTCTTCAGTCCGCAATTGCAAATGCAGAGAACAACCACGACCTGGATGTCGATGAGCTGATCGTATCGGAAGCGTTTGTTGGCAAAAACCTGGTGATGAAGCGCTGGAAACCGCGCGCTCGGGGCCGTGTAGGCAAAATTTTAAAACCCTTTAGCCAACTCACCATTGTGGTTAAAGAAGTTCAGGAGACTGCATAATGGGTCAAAAAGTAAACCCCATCGGCTTCCGCCTCGGTATCAACCGGACGTGGGATTCCCGCTGGTATGCGGTCGGAGAGCAATATGGTTCATTGTTGCACGAAGACGTCGCTATTCGCCGCACGCTGACAAAAATGCTCAAGCAGGCCGGGATTTCCCGTATTGTAATTGAGCGTCCACATAAAAAATGCCGGGTGACAATTCACTCCGCTCGCCCCGGTGTGGTTATCGGCAAAAAGGGCGCGGATATCGAAAAATTGCGCAAGGTAGTTGCCAATATGACTGCTTCTGATGTTCACCTGAACATCGTTGAAGTGCGCAAGCCCGAGATTGATGCCACTTTGGTCGCGGAAAATATCGCTCAGCAGCTCGAACGTCGTGTGGCTTTTCGCCGGGCGATGAAGCGGGCAGTGCAATCAGCGATAAGATTGGGCGCGCTGGGCATTCGTATTAATTGTG
Organism: Hyphomicrobiales bacterium; assembly: GCA_021775515.1. Lineage (GTDB taxonomy): Bacteria > Pseudomonadota > Alphaproteobacteria > Rhizobiales > JAJFHR01 > JAJFHR01. The sequence goes on from JAJFHR010000017.1 coordinate 2,161, forward strand.
CCGGACGTCTGGGTGGTGCGGAAATTGCCCGCACCGAATGGTACCGTGAGGGCCGAGTGCCGCTGCATACGCTGCGCGCTGATGTTGATTATGGTGTTTCAACCTCGCATACAGCTTACGGCACCATCGGTATCAAGGTTTGGATTTATAAAGGCGAAATCATGGAACATGATCCCATGGCCCAGGAGCGTCGTGTTCTTGAGGCACAGGAAAGTGGCCGTCCGCCTGCAGGTCGTCGTGACGGTGGACCGCGCCGTCCGCGCCGCTAAAGCACAAAGTGAGTGAGGCATTAAATGCTGCAACCTAAAAAAACCAAGTTTCGCAAGGCACATAAAGGCCGCATTAAGGGCGTTGCCAAAGGTGGAACTGAATTGAATTTCGGAGCGTTTGGTCTAAAGGCCATGGAGCCTGACCGTATTACCGCCCGCCAGATTGAAGCAGCTCGCCGCGCGTTGACGCGTCATATGAAACGCGCCGGTCGTGTGTGGATCAGAATTTTCCCGGACGTGCCGGTGTCGAAAAAGCCGACCGAAGTTCGCATGGGTAAGGGTAAGGGAACGCCGGAATTTTGGGCTGCACGGGTCAAGCCGGGGCGCATTATGTTTGAGATTGATGGTGTTGCGCAATCAGTCGCGACTGAGGCATTGGAACTTGCTGCCGCAAAACTACCGATCAAAACGCGGGTTGTGCGCCGCTTGGGTGACTAACACCAGCAGAAAATTCTTCTGCTGAAACGAAGTTTAAGGATGATGCCATGAAGGCAAGTGAAGTAAGAGACCTGACCCCTGACCAGCTTGGAGACGAGTTGATCAAGCTTAAGAAAGAGCAGTTCAATTTGCGCTTTCAAAGAGCCAGTGGTCAGTTGGAGAATACGGCTCAGGTCCGCCGCGTCAGACGCGATATCGCCAGGATTCAGACGCTCCAGGGTGAAAAGCAACTTGCAGCTAAGAACGCTTAAGGGGATATCGATGCCAAAACGTATTCTTCAAGGAACTGTCGTCAGCGACAAAAATGACAAAACGATCATTGTGCGGGTAGAACGCCGCTTCTCTGATCCGGTAATGAAAAAAACGATCCGCTCGACCAAACGCTATCACGCTCATGATGAGGGTAATTCGGCCAAGGTGGGTGATATGGTGCGCATTGAAGAATGCCGGCCTATATCCAAACAGAAAAAATGGACGATCGTTTCCGAAAGTAAATAAGAGCAAGCGTTCGTGTGAACGATTGTAAAAGATGAAACAAGTTTGACTATGGGCAGTAGCTTTAGCTTTGTCGCCCATGCGAGATGGTGAACCATGATCCAGATGCAAACAAATCTTGATGTTGCCGATAACTCAGGCGCCCGCAGAGTTCAGTGCATCAAGGTCCTTGGCGGCTCGAAGCGGAAATATGCCTCAGTTGGCGACATAATTGTGGTCTCGGTAAAAGAGGCGATACCGCGCGGACGTGTTAAAAAGGGTGACGTAATGAAAGCGGTTGTTGTGCGCACGGCCAAAGATATTCAGCGTGCTGATGGCAGCGCCATTCGCTTTGACCGCAATGCCGCTGTTTTGATCAATAATCAAGGCGAGCCTGTTGGAACCCGTATTTTT
>JAJFHR010000161.1 GCA_021775515.1 Hyphomicrobiales bacterium
GATAGCGCTGGGCAATTTCATCAACCATTCGATTGGTTGCCGCGCGCGCCACGAGATATTCCGGTACACCCTCATTGATGGTATCGGCACATACCTGACCGCCAATATCTCCGATCATGGCGCCGTTGCGGATTACCGCTATTTCTTCTTCTGATTTGATCATTCTTTGGGCCATGGAGATCTCGGATACGTCCCTAAAAACGCTAGTTGGTAGGAAATTCCGCAGTTTTTCCCGGGTATCCAGTGTGGCGTGATCAAATTCGATACCGACAGATTTACCGTCGCCAATCAGACGCTCGGCGGCGCGGTAATAGTTGTCACGCTGCCAATCGGTATAAACGAGATTTTCGCAATGACCGCGCCGCCACGGGTGGCCTGCATCAATGTTGGCACTTATGGTCGTGCAGGCCTGATCAGTGATCACCAGGCCATAGGCCCGGCCAAAGGAGCAATAAATGAAACCGGAATAATAACCAATATTATGTATGGAGGTGAAAAGGCAGGCATCAATGTCATTTTCGGCCATTGCCTGACGAAGCCGGGACAACCGGCGATCCATCTCGGCAGGGGAGAATGTTGAAGGGAATTTCTCACCGTTGTGTATTGTAATTATATCTTCGCGTGACGTCATTTCATCCTCCTGCGCGGGCGCTTATAAGCGCAATATAAAGAGGAATTAAAATGACCGGCTATGGAAAACGAATAAAAAATAACGCCGGGCGACATAGTCATCCCGGCGTTGAATTTCAATTCGTAAAACTGCTTGATGCAGCGAATTTAGAAGCTGGATTTCGGATTCAACGTGCAAGCGATCCAAGGGGTGTCAAGGTTGACATCTGGACGCCAGACAAATTCTGAAGCTGCATCATCTACTGTAAAAAATTTTGTGAAGAACTTGTTCATGTCCATTTCTCCCAAGGTTAAGCGCATTAATAATTAGCGTGGCCCGTAGCCGTAACTGTCACGATTATATATAGGGCAACGAGGAAATTCTGGTAGGGGGGCAAGCGCACCCCTGATCTGCACTTTATGCATGCCTCGACCGGATAATTTCGTCCGCCGCCAAAAAAATGGACAGGCCGTGAAAATCGCGTGTTAGAAATATGAACATGTCCTTTGTACGCCTAATAAAGCCGATGCTGAAATATACGCTGCAGCCATTTTTCCGCCTGGTGCGCGGGCAAACGCTGGGAGTGCGCGCGGTGGTATTAGATGGGCAAAAACGAGTTTTGCTGGTGCGTCATAGCTATTATCCCGGATGGATGTTTCCCGGTGGCGGGGTTGAGCACAATGAAACGTTTGAATCAGCTTTGGTGCGTGAACTTGATGAAGAGACCGGTGTGCAAATTCGCTCGCGGCCAGAGCTGTTTGCGGTCTACGCAAATTTTGAGTTGTTTAAAGGGGATCATGTCGCCCTTTACATTGTCAGGGAGTGGGACGGAGTTAAGCGCAAGAGCCTGGAAATAGCCGAGTATGAATTTTTCCACCTCGATAGTTTGCCGGAAGGCACTTCACCGGGCACAAAAAGGCGGTTGCGGGAAATTTTCTCCAAAGTTGAGTGTTCAGAACAGTGGTGAACTGGTTGTAAATTCAATCCGGTTGTCCAAATATGAGGTACCAAGAGGTAAAGCGGTTTTGCTGACCTGTTGGGGGGTGATACCGCACATCGGAACATAGGCTTTATGGCATATTTTATGGTTCTTGCCGGGTTCGTCCTGCTTATTGCTGGCGGCGAAATAATGGTCAGGGGTGCCGTTGCGATTGCGCAGTGGTTGAATGTGCCACCTGTCGTTGTTGGTCTGACCATTGTTGCGATTGGAACTTCAGCGCCTGAATTAACGGTTTCTATTGACGCTGTGTTGAAGGGGTCGCCCGATATTGCCATCGGCAATGTGGTTGGCTCCAACCTTTCCAATATTCTGCTGGTCCTTGGCATAGCGGCGCTGATTAAGCCCGTTCAAGCCGATCCCCAACTAATTCGCCGGGACGGCATGACGATGGTGGCTGCCGCTGCCTTGTTAACGGTGCTGGCTCAGACCGGATCGATTGAATTGATGGTTGGTGTTTTTATGCTCGTCATCTACCTCGGTTATATCGGCTATTGTTATTGGGTCGAGCAGGTTTTAGGCGATCCTTCGCAGGAACTCACCCTGGCGGAAGTTGAGGAACATAGCGGTAGTCCAAATACGCTCTATGTCTCGGTGTTGTTGTTTTTATCTGGATTGGGCGGTGTGATTTTTGGTGCCGATTTATTGGTTGATGGCGCGGTTATTCTTGCCCGTAATTTTGGCCTTTCTGAAACGGTCATCGCTCTGTCGATCGTGGCGATCGGCACATCTTTGCCAGAATTGGCGGTATCCATGATAGCCGCGTTCAAGGGGCGCAGTGATGTTGCCGTCGGCAACATTGTCGGGAGTAACATATCAAACGTATTGTTTATTCTCGGCGCAACCACGCTGGTTTCACCGATATCGATTGCGCCGCAAATTGCTAGTTTCGATAGTTGGTTTATGCTTGCCGTGAGCGTGGTGTTGATCCCGGTTTTGGTCACGGGCATGCGTATCAGCCGCATAGAGGCTGCCTGTTTTCTGGGTATTTATGGGTTTTATATTTTTGCCATCTTCAAAGGCTGGCCAGCGGCTTTAATCGGATAAATCTATTTTTCTTGGGAATTGACCAAATCATCCGCTGTAAAATATTTCCATTTTGGAGCAGTTTGATCGCGAGGCTCTGGACGGAATTTATTCCGCGTGGTAAGGCAATCTTCAGAAACCAAACAAAGAGCGCAGAAATGCATCCAGCCGCAACGCTTCGACGACGACAAGACATTCGCATATGCTTTGTGAATGCCGGTCTTTGCTGCTGAAATTTCTGATTTTCAAATTTAACATCAGACTTCTTGAGTGCCCTGAACCTCAGCGCCGGCATCATTCCTTTTTTTCATTAAATATTGTTGACTGGAAGTGTTGATGTCTAAACCAGAATTTAAAATAACCCCGGAAAAAACGACTCACCTTGGCGCGGTTGAGACCCTTTTAGATCAGGCTTTTGGCCCGGGACGTTTTGCCAAAACCGCCTACCGGCTGCGCGAGGGTGTCGATCCGGTATCCGATCTTGGTTTTGTGGGATTTTTGGGCGCCGACCTGGTTGCCTCGATACAGTTTTGGCCGATAAAAATTGCCGAAAATACACAAACCCTGCTGCTTGGCCCCCTGGTTGTTGATCCAGTTTACCGGGGACGTGGCTGGGGACTTGAACTGATCGCAACCGGGCTTTCTCAGGCGAAAAAACTTGGCTATGACTTAGTTATTCTGGTGGGAGATGAACCCTATTACGCCCGGCAGGGGTTTAAACAGGTGCCACCGGGACAGCTTACCTTGCCGGGGCCGTGCGATCCCCAAAGGTTGTTATATTGCGAGCTTCAGAAAGGTGTAATTGGTACGGTAAATGGCCGGGTTTCTAAGTTTTTTTAGTTTTTTCGGCGCTAATGTCCTTCACGGTACCACAGCAGTGAAATCAGGCCGAGAACCACGGCCAAAGATAAAAGCCCGCTAAGAAGCGGCACATCTTTGAGGGATTTGATGGTGAAAGCATTATTTTTCTGGATACCAAGCCAGCCCGGTCCGCTCATGCGCCGACCTGGCTGAATTTGCCGGATAGCAGGCAGATTAACTTTTTCACCGAGCCAGAAAGACTTGCCGCCGGTGGCATCATGGACAGGTTTTAAAACACTCTGCGAGGGGCGCACATCGGCGAATTCCTTACGGTCAAGTGTGCCAAAAACCGCAAGCTTGGAGAGGTTTTCGTCGCGCAATTCGTAAATCCCCGGTTTGGCGTTTTTGATCACACCCGTCCATCGCCCCGGTTGTTGGTTGTCCAGTTCGATTGTGTTTTTTTCGCCATCCGGGTCGGTAATATTGATTGTTGGTGTCGTCTTTTTCATGCTGCGACGCTCTAATTTCAGATCGCCGCCGCTTTGAGTTGCCAGTATTGCCTCTTCTTCAAGGTCGGGTTCCTTCATCAACCAGTGGGCCAGACGTCGCAGCAATTCGACCTGAGGTCCGCCGCCGTCATATCCGCGCGCCCAAAGCCAGGCATGATCAGACATAAGTTGGGCTACGCGGCCCTTGCCCTGGCGTTTGAGAACAATCAGCGGTTTTTCTTCCGGTCCCGACATAACGACATCACCGCCGGTTGGTTCCACATCAATCAGGCGGAACCAGCGCCCCCAGTTCTGTTTTTCCCCTTGTGCTCCCTGCAACGCTCTGGTCACCGGGTGGCGGCGGCCATCGTCTGTAATTTGCGGGCGGTAGGGCCTTTCAATCACCTCGCCGGTCGGGGCGGCGGGCAAAATCGATGACAAAGGTGTTCTGTACAAGGATAAAGGTGAGGCAAAACTTGGACCGGCCGCAGCAAGAACGGCACCTCCTTTTTCAACGTAATCGGCTACGTTGGCAAGATAGACCAGGGGCAGCACGCCGCGGCGGCGATAGCGGTCAAAAATAATCAGATCAAACTCGTCCAGCTTGACGGAAAATAATTCGCGGGTTGGAAAAGCAATCAGCGAGAGCTCTTTTATTGGTGTTCCATCCTGTTTTTCCGGCGGCCGCAAAATTGTGAAATGAACCAGATCAACTGCCGCATCTGCCTTTAACAGATTGCGCCAGGTCCTTTCACCGGCATGGGGTTCGCCAGATACCAGCAGTACCCGCAAGCGGTCTCTTACACCCTGGGTGGTGATTACGGCGCGGTTGTTACGAAGAGTAATTTCCTGTTCGCCCGGTGAGACAAGAATTTCGGAGATTATCTGGCCTGCATGTTCTATCGCCAGTGGAAATTCGATGCTCTGACCGGTCAAAACCTGCAGAGTTTCTATAATCTTTCCATCGCGTTTTATGGTGACCGAAACCTTGCGGGGCGGGGCAAGGGTGTTGGAGCTGCTTTTTGCTGCCGACACCAAATCTTCAACCCTGAAACTTAGTGATTGGTCCTCACCAACAATGCCAAATCGAGGCGCACGTTCAATAACCACGCGCCGGTCGCCCTGGTTTTTGTCGCCGGTGAGCAGAGAATGAATTGGCGCCGTAATTGCCAGGGTTTCAAGATTTTGCGGAACATCGTGAACCTGGCCGTCGGTGATCAATATGATCCCTGCCAGCCTTTCCGGCGGGACGTCGCTCAAGGCGGTTTCAATCGTCTCAAAAACTCTGGTTCCATTACCAGCAGATGGTTGTGCTAAACCGGTCTTGACCCAACGTACGGTGGTATTTTTATAACGGGCAAGCGTTTGTTTGAGGGCTTGCGCGGTTTTTTCGGTCTGCTGCGTTCTTGCGCCAATATTCTGGCTCATGGAGAGATCGCTGACCACAAGCAGTATATCGTTGAGCACCTGACGTTCTTCGCCGCGGATTATCGGATTTAGCAATCCCAGCAGCAAGGCGGTCATGGCGGCTGCCCGTAACAGGCTGCCGCGTGAATTGAAAACGATCATAATTGCGCTCATCACAAGGCAGACGAGTGCAGCTATGCCAATGACTGACAGAGGGAGAAGAGGGTCTATGGTAATCGACCAACCCATTTTATTGCCCTAATCGTTCGAGTAGAGCGGGCAGGTGAACCTGGTCGGCTTTATAATTGCCGGTAAGTGCGTACATGACAATGTTGATACCGGTGCGATAGGCCAGTTCACGCTGGCGGGGGCCGCCGGGAACCACCGGGAAAAGATGTTTGTTTCGCTGGTCTATTGCCCAGGCTGCGGCGTAATCGTTGGAGCCGATGATGATGGTTGAAACGCCGTCATAATTGGCTGATTTTGCCGCCGGTGCCGGACCAGAAAGGGAGGGGCGCTTTGCTGCCTCGACCCAAAGAGGTCCACCGGTCCAGCGGCCAGGAAAGCTTTGCAGGAGATAAAATGCTTTGGTTAGCACATGTGTTGCAGGAACAACTTCGAGGGGTGGAATATCGAGCTTGTTGAGGAGTTTGCGCAACCTTTGAGTTCCCGGCCCAGAAGTATTACCGTCGATGCCGGGCACCGCCAGTTGGCGATCGCGTGTATCGAAAAAAATCGTGCCGCCGTTTTTCATATAGGCATCTATTTTAGCGACGGCTTTGTTGCTCAGTGGTTTGGCATCTGGTGAAATGGGCCAATATAACACCGGAAAAAACGTTAGTTCATCGCGTTCAATGTCGACGCCCAAAGGAGTGCCCGGTTCCAATGATGTGCGTTCCTGCAAGGCAACGCTCAAGCCGGTCAGGCCGGCGGCACTCACAGAATCCAGCCGCTCCTTGCCCGTGATCACATAAGCCAGGCGGGTTATTAGGGATGCGCGAAGGGCAAAAACCTCCTCTGCGGTAGTGGAAGAAGGCTCTTGCGCCCGGACTTGCTGGTTGGTGGTAGTGAACAAGACGGAGGTGAATACACCGACAAGCAAGGCAGCGGATATGCTTGGTGATTTTCGAAAGGCGCCGGCAATCCTTCCCGACAGAATGAGAACGGCGATACAATCCGCCAAGAGCAGCAGCAGGGCTGCGATTAGAACCCAGGATTTCAACGGCACCGGTGGTATCGCCACATAAGCCATCTGACCAATATTTCCGCTTAAATTTTTTAGCGGGGTGAGGGCGGTTTTTTCATCAATTACATTTAGGGCGCGTTGCGATCCCGTGGTGCCGTACAAGCCAGGAGGATGTATGGCCGTGGGTTTCAGCTTTTCTGCCAGTTTTGAGGTGATCGGTTCG
>JAJFHR010000162.1 GCA_021775515.1 Hyphomicrobiales bacterium
GTCCTGAAGGAATTTAAAACCGGGGTGCCGTCGGGCATGTCCGGATTAACTTTCAATACCCGGCGGCCGATTTTTTCCGATATCAGAGTTCGCAAGGCTTTAACCTATTTGTTTGATGCGGAGTGGATTAACAAAAACCTCTATTATGGGCTTTTCCGCCGTACCCAAAGTTATTTTGGTAACTCGGAACTTTCTTTTCGGGCGCAACCGGCGAGTGCTGCCGAGCGCAAACTTTTGTCTAAAGCAGGTGCCGAACTGCCGGCGGAATTTCTGGATAACTCTTATAAGTTGCCCAAAAGTGACGGGTCGGGACGAAATCGCCAAAATCTCAGAAAAGCGCTCAGACTGTTTCAACAAGCCGGTTACCAGCTTGTTGATGGCACCTTGAAACATCGTCAAACCGGTAAACCTTTCAGCTTTGAAATTCTCGTGGTCAATCGAGACCAGGAACGATTGGTGTTGAGCTATGCCGGTTCGTTAAAACGTGCCGGTATCAAAGTTCGTATTCGGCAAGTGGACACGTCACAGTTTGAACGCAGAAAACAGACTTATGACTTCGATATGCTGCCATTTTTCTGGTTTGCCTCCTTATCGCCAGGCAACGAACAAAGTTTTTATTGGGGCAGTACGGGCCGAACCCGCGAGGGCACACGAAATTATATGGGCGCTGATGATCAATCAATCGACCGGCTGATTGACACATTGTTAAAAGCCCGTGAGAGGCAGGATTTTGTTACAGCCGTCCGGGCGCTTGACCGATTTTTATTGAGCCGTAATTTCGTTATTCCCCTCTTCCATTTGCCGCGCCAATGGGTTGCACATCGGCGCAACCTGAAACATCCTGCCACAACTTCGCTCTACGGATTTCGCATTGATACTTGGTGGTCGGACAAGAATCAGTGAAAAAGGACATGAATGAATTAATACTGGCGGAAAATTGCGATGATATTGTGCGATTCATCCCTCATCAGACGTTATACTGACGAAGGTGTATGGGGAAATGCGACACTTGATGCACTTTTCCGAAAATGTGTCCGGGCGCATCCTGATAGTCTAGCTCTGGCCGACGCGCCCAATCGCTCAGATTTTGCCTATGGTCCGCCTCGGCGCTTGACCTATATACAGGCCAACGAAATAATTGATGATCTGACTGTACTGTTTCATGATCTACGCCTTGGCCGCGATGATGTCGTGGCCGTGCAAATGCCCAATACAGTTGAGTTTCCCCTGGTATTATTGGCCTGTTTTCGCGCCGGTCACATCGTTTCAGTTCTACCACCACTGTGGCGTGAACACGAGTTGGAAAGCGCGCTGAATATTCTGTCACCAAAAGTGCTGCTCACCCAACAGGTGAAGGGCGAGTTTGACTATCCAAATCTTATGAGGGAGATGGCTGCCAAAACCTATTCGGTTCGACATGTTATGGCTTTTGGCGAAGATTTGCCCGACGGGGTCATGCGTATCGAAAATGCCGTGGATTTTGCCAAGGAAAACCTGCTGGATGATCATCGTTCGGTGCGTCAACGCGATGATATAACGGCAAATGATGTGGCGATGATTACCTGGAACGGCATTGAATCACCCAGCCACATGCCGCTGCCGCGGTCTCATAATCACCTAATCGCCGCTGGATTATCGGTGTTACTGGAATCCAACCTTGCGTCTGAAGGTAAGATCCTGTGCCCCTTCACCCTGACAAACCTGGGCGCTCTTGGCGGTTTTTTTGTCCCGTGGATTTTAACCGGCAGCGAATTGCACCTTCACCAGCCTTTCGACCTGCCGGGCTTTATGCAACAGATAGAGGCTGAACGTCCGAATTTTATTGGTGTTCCGGCGGCGGCTTTAAAATTTCTTTCGACGGAAATAAGCACCGAAGGGCTTGATCTTTCATGCCTCAAGGCCATCGCCTGCTTGTGGCCAAGCCCCGAAAAGGTCGATCTCGATAGAAATATCAATATCGATCTGCTGCCACCGGTTACCGATATTTTTTGCCTAGGAGAACTGGCTATTGTTGCCAGAATGCGCGCAAATGACGATAATGCCAATTTTATTCCGCACGGCGAATGCAAATACCCCTCGACCTCGTCCAACGGGCCGACCCTGCTTACGACCCGGCTTAAAGGTGGGGTTATGAAAAATGATGCCTCGGGGTCCATGCTGCTGGGCGAATTGATGCTCAAAAGCCCAATGACCTACGATTGTTATTACGAACCTGAAGGTATGAACGATAATGGGTTCACACCACTTGAGCGGGACCAGCAGGGATTTATTGCCACAGGCATTAGATGTAAAATCGTTGAATCGGATGGTCCGATGCTGCAGCCCGTTTGGCGAATTAACGATATAATTTATCATGGCGGTCTGGCTGTTTCTGCTTGTGATCTGGATGCTATTTATTCCGAACATTCCGGAATTGACCAGGCAGCGGCAGTTAGCATTCCCGACCCGATATTGGGCGAACGCATCGCGGCTGCGATTGTTCCCAGCGCTGACGAGGAATTTTCTTTCGACGATTTCAGAAGTTTTTTGGAAAATCGCAAAATTGCCCCCTATAAAATTCCCGACCAGGTAATTAAAGTGGACAATATCGCGCGCGACGAGAAGGGAGAAATCATTCGGCACCTCCCTGAAACTTCGACGTGATCTGTGCCTGATCCATTTTCGGGATGTATCCCTTGTCCAGTTTTCAGTATTCCGGCGACCTGCCGCCAACACACTTCAATCTGGCCCGCTATTGCCTTGAATCCTCTGCACAGAATTATCCAAACAAGACCGCTCTTATTGCTGCTGCAACACCGAAGAAATCAGACGATGATCAGACGTGGACCTACGGTGCGCTGGAAGAAATTATACTGCGCGGCAGCAAAGGTCTTCTGGAAAAGGGAATTAAACCAGGCGAGCGATTATTAATCCGGCTGGACAATACCGCTGATTATGCTTTTTTGTTTTTTTCCGCCTGCGCGGCCGGCATTATTCCAATTCCTA
>JAJFHR010000163.1 GCA_021775515.1 Hyphomicrobiales bacterium
CAACACGCACCACTGACATTGAAGGTTCTTTGCCCGAGCCAGAAAAATTTCTTGAATTGATGGCGCAGGACAAAAAGGCCAATTCCGGCGTGCTGACTTTTATTTTAACCCGCGGCATCGGCAAGGCCTTTGTGACCTCCAATGTCTCAGAAGACGATCTTATTTCCTTTTTGAAAGAGCATATACCTCCACAATGACAATAGGCATTCTCGTCAGCCTTGGCGCCATCCTGGTGTTGCTAGTCCTCTCCGCTTTTTTCTCCGGATCGGAAACCGCACTAACGGCCACTTCACGCGCACTCATTCACGAACTGGAGCGCCAGGGCAGTAAAAAAGCCGCCCTGGTACAGCGTTTGATCAGTGCCCAGGAAAGCCTTATCGGGGCTATTTTGCTGGGAAATAACTTCGTCAATATCCTCGCCTCGGCCTTGGCGACCAGCCTGCTGTTGACGGTGTTTGGCCCGTCCGGCGTGCTCTATGCCACCTTGGTAATGACCGCTCTCATTTTAATTTTTGCCGAAGTCTTGCCAAAAACCTACGCCATCACACACCCTGAGCGAATGGCACTTGCCGTTGCGCCGTTCATCCGGATTACAGTTGCTATTTTCGGCCCGGTAACACGAGTTATCCAGATCATCGTACGCCGGTTTTTGCGGCTTTTTGGCGCCGATATCGAAGAATCGACGGCTGTTTTGTCCGCTCACGAAGAAATTCGCGGCGCCATCAATCTGCATCATCTCGAAGGCGGTGTTATCAAAGATGACCGCGATATGTTGAGCGGAATACTGAACCTGAAAGACCTCGAAGTTTCCGACGTCATGGTTCACCGCACCAAGATGCATGCCCTTGATGCCTCCCAACCCAACAGTAAACTTATCTCGGAGGTCCTTACCAGCGGATTTACCCGCTTGCCCGTCTGGCGTGATGATCCCGACAACATCATCGGCATTCTTCACGCCAAAGATCTTTTGCGCGCGCTAAGCGACGCCAAGGGGCGCGTCAGTAAAATTAATTTGAAAATTTTGATAAGCAAACCGTGGTTTGTGCCTGAAACAACAAATTTGCAGGAACAGCTCGACGCCTTTCTTACCCGCAAATCTCACTTTGCCATCATCGTCGATGAATATGGCGAGGTCATGGGGCTGCTTACGCTTGAGGATATTCTCGAAGAAATTGTCGGGGAAATTTCAGATGAGCATGATGATGTGGTGATCGACCTGAAATCCGACAACAACGGTGCCGTCAAAGTAGATGGCGCTTTGCCGGTAAGAGATTTGAACCGCGCTATGGATTGGACTTTGCCCGATGAAGAAGCAACCACCATCGCCGGCCTGGTCATACACGAGGCACAGACCATTCCGGAAGTTTCCCAGGTTTTCACCTTTTACGGCTACAGGTTTGAAATCTTGAAACGCCAGCGCAATCAAATCACTTTGATCAAGGTAGCTCCGGTGAAGGATTAATTGTGAATTTAGAACGATCAGGCCTCATCCGGCGTCATCGCCTTGATAGCAAGCGCATGAACTGGCCCTTGCAATTCTTCTACCAACGTTTCATTAATCAGCCGATGACGGTTCACTGGTGTCATGCCTTTAAAGCGGTCCGAGACAACAGTTAGCCTGAAATGAGTTTCGCCTTCTGGCCGGGAGCCGATATGCCCGGCATGTAAATGACTTTCATCTTCCACAGAAATTTGATCTGGTGATAAGGCCTTTGTTATTTTTTCTGTGATTTTTTGAGCGACAGATTGTGACATAATATCTAATTGTCCTAAGATTGAATGTTTCGCAAAATCTGGAGCCAACTTAGAGCTAAAGAGTGAGCTAGTGAACCTAAAGTCGAAATATTTTGACCGCATTCGGGTTAAGCCGGAACAAGACCGTCTTAAATCCGACGAAAATCCGATATGCGAGGTTGATGGATGCCGGATGCCGGGTGTGCACCGTGCGCCAAAAGGTCGCGGCCACGATGGGCAATATCATCAGTTTTGCATGAACCATGTCCGGGAATACAACAAGTCCTATAATTATTTCAAAGATATGTCCGACACCGATGTTGCAGAATATCAGCGATCAGCCCGCACCGGTCATCGGCCAACCTGGTCATTAGGAACAAACAAAGGGCTCGGCGGCATCGATGAAGAAATCCAGCAACAAGCAAATCCCTCAAGTGCCAGCCATACCTCGAAATTTTCAGATCCCTTTGGCTTTTTCGGTGAAAAATATACCGCCAGTAAACGTACCCGAACCGAACGGAGGCAGGTGCGCAATGCTGAACGCAAAGCTCTGGCGACACTGGGGCTCGATATTGACGTAGAACCAGAAGAAGCAAAAGCGCGGTATAAGATGCTGGTTAAACGTCATCACCCCGACGCCAATGGCGGCGGCCAGGAGTACGAAGAAAAGTTACGTGAAATAATTCAAGCATACGACTATCTTAAGTCATCAGGTTTTTGCTAATATACCGCCGAAATCGGGTTTTTCGAGCCCTCACACCACAACGTGCCACCCCTGGATATTGAAAAAAGAGTAAAAATCAATTAGTGCTGCCTGCGTTTATATTCCGAAGAAAGACGAACGAAATGACGATACATGTAACTGATGAAGCCACATTGCCCGATATGCAGATTTCTGTTCGTCAGGTTTTTGGCATAGACACTGATCTCGAAGTGCCGGCTTTTTCTGAAACAACAAGCCATGTTCCCGATGTTGACGAAGACTATCTCTTCAATCGTGACACCACGCTGGCAATTTTGGCCGGCTTTGCACATAACCGCCGCGTCATGGTGCAAGGTTACCATGGCACCGGAAAATCAACCCATATTGAACAGATAGCCGCGCGGTTAAACTGGCCATGTGTGCGCGTCAATCTTGACAGCCATATCAGCCGAATTGATCTCATCGGCAAAGATGCAATCGTTATTCGCGACGGACAGCAGGTAACTGAATTTCGCGAGGGCATTTTGCCGTGGGCACTGCAATCAAACACAGCTTTGGTATTTGACGAATATGATGCCGGCCGGCCCGACGTCATGTTTGTTATCCAGCGCGTGCTGGAAGTTTCCGGCAAACTTACTCTGCTCGACCAGAACAAGGTCATCCGGCCCCACCCGGCGTTCCGGTTGTTTTCGACCACCAATACCGTTGGCCTTGGTGATACCAGCGGACTTTATCATGGCACCCAGCAGATCAACCAGGGCCAGATGGATCGCTGGTCGATTGTGACGGTCTTAAACTATTTGCCCCATGATCAAGAAACCTCAATTATCTTGGCCAAAGCCAAATCCTTCAACAATGAAGAAGGACGTGAAACCATTTCCAACATGGTTCGGGTCGCAGATCTCACCCGCAGTGCCTTCATGAACGGCGACCTGTCAACGGTGATGAGCCCGCGCACGGTTTTAACCTGGGCCGAGAATACGGAAATTTTCAAAGATCCCGGTTTTGCCTTCAGCCTGACTTTCCTCAACAAATGTGATGAATTGGAACGCGGTATGGTCGCCGAATTTTATCAGCGGTGTTTTGGTAAGGAATTGCCGGAATCAAGTGCTACGATTCTAGTAAGCTAGGTCATGACTTAAACTGCTTCAGGAGCATCTGTTTCATGTCTCGCGACCTTGAAGGCCCCACAAACGAGTTTAAGCGTGCTTTGTCATTAGCCATGCGGGCTATCGCTGAAAACGACGAGCTTGAAGTAAGTTTCGGCGGCGACACCACGCGGCTTTCCGGCAACCAGGCTCAATTGCCCTCGGTGGCGCGTGATATCGGTCGTAGCTCAATTGCCATCCTTCGGGGAAAATCCGATGCACTCGCCCTTCGCAGCGCCCAGCATGACGATGCAATTCACAATTCACTCCTGCCTGAAGGTCAAAACGCGCGCGCGCTTTTCGAGGCGGTGGAACAGGCCAGAGTGGAAGCTATCGGGGCCACAATGATGCCCGGATGTGCCCAGAATCTGACCGCTGCCCTGGAAGATAAATACAATTCGCCGGATCTTGTAAGAATTAAAAGCCGCGAGGACGCCCCCCTTGAAGATGCCGCAGCACTAATGGTTCGCGAACAACTGACTGGTGCTCCACCGCCATTAAGCGCTGCCAAGCTGGTTGAAGTGTGGCGCCCCTGGATTGAAAAAAAGGCCGGCGAGGAGTTGCGCAATCTATCTGATACCATCAACGATCAAAAGCAATTTGCTCATTCCATTCGCGAGCTTATCCAGGCCCTGGATATGGGCGATGAGCTGGGTGAACCACAACAAAACGAGGACAATGAGGGCCAGGACGGATCTGA
>JAJFHR010000164.1 GCA_021775515.1 Hyphomicrobiales bacterium
TTGAAATAAGTTTGGCCTTTAACCCCAGCAGCCTGGCTGTTTCAATAATTTTTTTACGACCAATGCGTTGTGAAATTTGCACCGGAATTGTATTGATGGATTTTTTTAAAGCGGTCGTGAGTGTGACGCTGCCGCGATAAGATTTTCCATAGTTTTTGGGTTGCCAGTTGCCAATTCTTATTGGCCTGTCGGTCATAATGGTTGAAGGCCGGTAACCTGCCCGTAGTGCAGCTAAATAGACAATTGGCTTAAATGAAGAACCCGGTTGGCGCTGGGCTTTGGTCGCGCGGTTGAATTGACTTGTTTCGTAATCAGAGCCGCCAACAATCGTCCGAACTGCTCCGTCTGTTGACATAGAGACCAGCGCGGCTTGCTCGAAATTGCGGACATTTCCGTTAAGACGAACCATCGCCGTAACAGTCTCCTGAGCTTTTTTCTGCATTTCCGTATCAAGGGTGGTTTTCACCGTGATCACATATTCTTTTTCAAGATTGTAGTCTTTTAATACACGCTGCGTTTGCTCAAATGCCCAGTCGAGAAAATGATTTGGGGCACCGGCACTGGCTGTTGTTACAATGTTTGCCGGTTCTTTGCGGGCGGCAAATACTTCGCCGTCTGTCGCTAATCCGGCATCTATCATGCGATCAAGAACAACATTGGCGCGAGCCCGTGAACGTTCGATATTTATGTGGGGTGCATATTTGCTGGGAGCCTTGAACAGACCAGCCAGCATGGCGGATTCATAAAGAGTTACTTCTCTGACCGATTTGCCGAAATAAAATTGCGCTGCAGCTTCCACACCATATGCTCCACCGCCGAGATAGGCACGGTCAAGATAGAGTTTAAGAATTTCCTTTTTGCTCAGCCGTGCCTCGATCCACAGGGCAAAAAAGGCCTCATGTACTTTACGTTTAAGTGTTTTTTCCGGCGACAGGAACAGGTTCTTGGCCAGTTGCTGAGTTAGCGTGCTGCCTCCCTGGACAACATCATTAGCTCGCACATTCTGGACAAGTGCTCTTGTGGTGCCGATAAAATCAATGCCCCAGTGTTCAAAAAAACGCACGTCTTCCGTGGCCAGTACGGCATTAATCAGGTGATCAGGGATTTCCTCCAGCGGCACCGCATCGTTCTGGAGAATGCCCCTCCTGCCAATGAATGCGCCCTTCTGGTCAGTAAACACCACACTATATTGTCTGCCCTTGTACCAGACTTCATCACTTTCTTCGATTGCTGGAAGGGCGAAGTAAAATATAAGAATCAAAACCGCGGTTGCCATGGTCGCGCCGTCACCGAGAATATCCACAATGATGCGGCGCATGCCGGTTATCCGCCATCTGTCCAGCGCGGTCGAATATGCACTCCAGCCCCGGCAGCATTTTTGCCAAAATTGGAAGAGGCTCGATTCGATATATGCATCAAAATCAAACAGGCGAGATGCGATTCTTATTTTTTTCCTTGGCTCAAGCACTCTTAATTACTTTCAATGGGTCAACACCCCAGTTTAGCACTATTAATGATTTGTTAAGAATTTTCGCTTGTTTGGGAAAAAAGGGCAAATTTTATCTGTGAAATGGGTAAACATCGGGAGATTTAAAGAAGCCACAGTGGTGTTTACACGCGATGTTGATTAGCTATGGTAACATGGGCACCATTATTTGGCGGGCCAAGTTTCGCCTTTACCATTATTTTTTCCTTGGAAGAACCTGAATTATGCCCCCGTTCTGGCAAACAAAATCGTTGGACGAATTGACCGGTGAAGAGTGGGAATCCCTGTGCGATGGATGTGCCAGGTGCTGTCTTATAAAATTGGAAGATGAAGATACCGGCGAGATTCATTACACAGATGTGGTCTGTGATCTTCTTGACCTTGAGCATTGTCGTTGCTCGGATTATCCCAACCGTCAGGAAAGAGTTCCCGATTGCATTAAATTGACGCCGCAAAATCTTTCAACGATCGATTGGCTGCCGCCGACATGCGGCTATCGCCTCGTGGCTGAAGGCAAAGCTCTTTATTGGTGGCATCCTCTTGTGTCCGGCGATGAAATGTCGGTTCACTATTCAGGGATTGGTGTGCGCGGGCGTTGTATAACTGAAGCTGAAATTGCAGTGGATGACCTGGTAGAGCGTATGGTTTCCTGGCCCAAGTCAAAAGCCCATTTTGGTCCCGATGAACATACAGAAGAATCAACTTCGTAAAAATTCGAAATTTAAAGGTTTTGACTGATTTTCGAACTGATGTTTTAGCTCGTTCTTATAAAAACATTGCCAGCAGAAACAAATTTTAATTCTTAAGATATTGATTTTAAACGAATAAATAGAATTAATTTAATCAGAAAATTTTTCACATATTACGTAAAAAATAGTTGACATCGTTGTTTGAGTTCAGCATTCATGAGACAGATTATTGAGTTTGCGTAAGAGATGATTTTTGGTTCATCGTAGGCCCTTAGGAGCGAAGATGAGACATAAATCAGGAACCCGAGGATCGGGTTCAGAACACACGATCCGTACAATCAAACGTAAAACACACCGACAATATAGTGCTGAAGAGAAGATCCGCATTGTACTGGATGGTCTGCGAGGTGAAGATAGCATATCGGAGCTGTGTCGCCGTGAAGGTCTGTCGGAGAGTATGTATTACAAATGGTCGAAGGAGTTCATGGAGGCGGGTAAGAAACGCCTGTCAGGTGATATCGTTCGTGAAGCCTCGACGGATGAGGTCAAAGGTTTGCGCCGTGAAGCGCGCGATCTCAAGGAATGTGTTGCCGACCTGACTTTGGAGAACCGGCTTCTCAAAAAAAGCATGACCGGGGATGGGGGCGACCAAGAATGAGGTATCCTGCATCTGAAAAACTGGAGATTATCCGTATTGTAGAGAGATCGCATCTGCCTGCCAAGGTGACACCTGATAAGCTGGGTGTTTTGCGACCGACCTTTTATCGCTGGTATGATTCATATCGGCGGTTTGGTGAGATCGGTCTGGAAGATAAGCGTTCTGGTCCCAACAGGGCTTGGAACCGAGTGCCTGATGAGGTGCGTGGGCAGATCATTGACCTGGCACTTGATCAACCGGAATTATCTCCGCGTGAGCTAGCGGTGACTTTCACGGATACACAAAGCTATTTTGTATTGGAGAGCTCGGTATATCGGCTTTTAAAGGCACATGATCTGATTACCAGTCCAGCGTTCATTGTCATGAAGGCTTCCAGCGAGTTCAAAGACAAGACCACAGCAATCAACCAGCTTTGGCAAACGGACTTCACTTATCTGAAGGTCATCGGGTGGGGTTGGTTCTATCTATCAACAATCCTGGATGATTACTCGCGCTACATCATCTCGTGGAAACTGTGCACCACCATGAGCACGTCTGACGTCACCGATACATTGGAAATGGCACTTCAGGCTTCTGGCTGTGATCAGGTTAAGGTTGCACACAAACCTCGATTATTATCGGATAATGGTCCCTGTTACATATCTGCTGATCTGGCGGAATGGTTGGATGGCAAAGGTATGAGCCATGTTCGCGGTACTCCGTATCATCCCCAAACTCAGGGTAAAATAGAACGTTGGCATCAAACCTTGAAGAACCGAATACTGCTGGAAAATTACTTCTTGCCGGGCGATTTAACTCAGCAGATTGAGGCCTTCATCGAGCACTATAATCACCAGCGCTATCACGAAAGCCTAAACAACATAACGCCTGCTGACGTCTACTTCGGTCGTGGGCAAGCCGTTCTAAACAAACGGGAAAGGATTAAACAAAAAACAATCGAAACACGGCGCTTGCAATACCGCAAAACTGCAGCATAATATCAACAACAAGATGAGCTAAAGTCTCTCTTAAATAAGACCCAGATCAGTCTCAAATACCCTGAACACGAACACTCAAAAGGAAGCTTCAGAAATTTATCGGCGAGAATACTGGCTGCGCTGCCAATGTGACAAACTACCACCTGCTCTGGCATTTCTGGTGTTTGACGCCGCCGTTAATCAGGGGGTTAAACGGGCAATTTTAACTATGCAAAAGTCAATAAATTCCCCGGCAGATGGTGTTATTGGGCCGATTACTCTCAAAGCCGTCAGAGTTCGAAATCCACAACGAATAGTTATTGAATTTGCAGCAAGACGTATGCGCCGATACGGCCTGCTGGCGATATTTGCAACCTTCGGGCTTGGTTGGTCACGGCGGTTGATGGAAGCGCTTTATGAAGCCTTTAAGTTGGCAGCCGAGCCCGAGAACAGGAAGGAATGAGATGACGATACCCGCAACGCTTTTAACCGGAATAGCCGGGCCATTGTTTGAGTTGGTTGATGATCTGTTTACCTCGGAAGAAGAACGGGACGAGGCAAAAAGAAAACTTTTATCACAAGAAGGCCGCCGCTCGCTTGAACAGCTTGAAATGAACATGTCGGCAATTATTGCGGAGGCAAAAAGCAGCGATCCCTGGACAAGCAGAGCACGGCCATCCTTCCTTTATGTGATTTATTTGATGATCCTTGGGGCCATTCCCATGGGGTTCTTGAGTGCATTCCAACCCGATATCGCCCAGCGGGTTGTTGATGGCATGCAAGGATGGCTGGTGGCTATCCCGGATGCTTTGTGGGGATTGTTTGGCGCTGGATATCTCGGTTATTCCGGTTTTAGGTCATGGGACAAAAAGAAACTTGGGAAATGAGGGATGCGCGATAACCAACCAGGCATTTAGACAACAGAAACGACATCTAAATTCGGTCCAGCAAGATTTTATAAATTATATGAAATTGTTGACAGGTGAACGTGATGTTGAGATAAATAGGAATATTTTCACGATTATATACTTGACGTACCATAGTTAATTTCGTATATTGTTCTTAAGGAGTTAGGACAATGGCGGAAATTCAATCAGGAGATGCGGTTCCCGTAATAATTTGCCGGCACTGCGAACACACTGTTCAGCTTCTAGCTGTTCCATCAGACGACCAAGGACAGCCATACCAGAGCTTTCATCATGAGTGCCCGAAATGTAAAAAGGGCGATCAATATCAACTATCTGAAATTCAAATTGCGAAGGCGCATCGCAAACAATAGCGCAGCGAGATTTTTTCATGTTTGATATCACCAATGAAATTTACACCGACCATAATAAAGCCCGTGAGCATCTTGAGGCCATTCACTGGCCAGACGGTCCCAATTGCCCCC
>JAJFHR010000165.1 GCA_021775515.1 Hyphomicrobiales bacterium
CATCCAGGTTTACAGAAACAGAGATATCAGTTTCCCGCGTTTTACGCTCTACTGTCGCGGTGCGCATTTTGAAGTCCTGATCTTACATTTTCCCTATGAGTTCCATGGGTTCTAGCAGGTCATAGGCCACAGCGCCAGTCACATGAACCTGTTTGCTCAGGAATATATGAAATTCTAGGTCTTTCCAAAAGAGATTAAAAGCCCTACATGACGGTGGTTGGTAATTACATTGATGAATTGCCATTATGTATGTTGCCAACAACAATTGTTTTTCAAGGAGAGGTATGCGCTGTGAGCTGGCACGGAACCACCATCCTGACTGTCCGCAAGTCGGGAAAAGTTGTTATTGCAGGTGATGGACAAGTATCAGTGGGTGATACAGTAATCAAAGGCAACGCGCGCAAAGTCCGCCCGTTGGGCAGTGGTAATGTTATTGCCGGATTTGCCGGTGCAACCGCTGATGCAATGACCTTGTTTGAACGTCTTGAAGGCAAACTGGAGCAATATCCCACCCAACTCACCCGGGCGTGTGTGGAGCTTGCCAAGGACTGGCGCACTGACAGGTATCTGCGCCGGCTTGAAGCCATGATGATTGTTGCCGATAAGTCTGCCAGCCTGATTTTAACCGGAACCGGCGATGTATTGGAACCTGAAGGTGGCGTTATTGGCATTGGGTCAGGTGGTAATTATGCACTGGCTGCGGCACGGGCGTTGCAGGAAACCGAGCTTAGCGCTGAGGAAATTGCCAGAAAATCATTGGCTATTGCAGCGGAAATTTGCGTTTATACCAACAATAATCTGACCGTTGAAATTATTGATGAAGAGGACTAGCGCTCCATGGTTTCTAATCGTGATCTGATGCTTGCGGTTGATCGCGGCATTATCACCCGGGAACAACTTGACCGGATCGAGACCATCGCCACCGATGTGCAAAATGAAGCCGCGTTGGAGGCGCAGGATGAAGCGCCGCGATTTATCCGTTCGTTTGGAGATTTTTTTATCGCAATCGGTACCGGTTTTCTTGGCGGTGGATTGTCAGCAGCTGTATCATACCTTGATGGATCACTGCCCGCTGTTGCAGCAGCGTTGGTTTTGATCTGGTTGGCAGCAGAATGGCTGACAGGACGTTTGCGGATCTCTGCACCCAGCATTGTTTTAGCCGTTTTATTTACCGGGTTTGCTGCTTATTATGTGCCGGAACTGATTGATAAAGAGTTTTTCAGTGGTTTAACCGGCAACACTTCTGAGCAAATCCCCTTGCTCATTGGCGTTTCTTCCCTGTTGGCGGCAGGCTTGTTTTATGCCCGTTTTCGGCTGCCGTTTGCTTTGGCGATTTTTGGGCTTACGGTTGTTTTTTTGATATTTGCAGTTCTTGGTACCTATTGGGAAGACTTCCTGAATTCAAATTTTCGCTGGGTCATCGGACTTAGCGGTCTGGCCATGTTCGTAATGGCGATGTGGTATGATACCCGTGATCCAATTCGCATGAGCCTGTATTCTGATTGTGGTTTCTGGCTGCATCTTTTTGCAGCGCCTATGTTAACACATGCAATATTGTTGAATTCTCATCCTGCCATAAGCAGCCTTCAAAGTTTGGCCGGGGTTGCGCCAACAAGTAGCAATTGGCAGCTAGTAGCCATATTTTTCTTCATATTTGCCTTTACCGCACTGATTATAGATCGCCGTGCTTTGTTAATCTCGTCGCTGGGTTATGTCGGCAGTATTATTGCCTATGGTATTTGGAAACTCGATTTACCAGCTGATGCAGCAACCAGTGCCGTATTGCTTATCATTGCAGCAATTATTCTCACCTTCGGTGTCGGTTGGAAACCACTGCGCCGGTTGGTATTATCACTGCTACCCCGTGGCGGGTATCTCGAAAAACTTCCGCCTGTCCATGCTTAACCGCACGATCATTTTACGATTAATCTCTCAACCTAAAACCCCCGTGGATACAATCACCTTATGACTGATTTTTCTCCCCGCGAAATTGTTTCAGAACTGGACCGCTACATCATCGGCCAAAAAGATGCAAAACGAGCTGTTGCTATTGCTTTGCGCAATCGCTGGCGCCGCAAGCAGCTTGAAGGCCAAATGCGTGAAGAAGTATTGCCGAAGAACATCCTGATGATCGGACCCACCGGTGTTGGCAAGACCGAGATTTCGCGGCGCCTGGCCCGCTTGGCCAATGCGCCTTTTCTCAAGGTTGAAGCGACTAAATTTACCGAAGTCGGATATGTTGGCCGTGATGTAGAGCAGATCGTCCGCGATCTGGTTGAAATCGGCATCGGCATTGTGCGTGAACAAAAACGTAATCAGGTCACTGCTGCTGCCCACTTAAACGCGGAAGAAAGAGTGTTAACCGCCCTGGTGGGCGATGCGGCCAGTAAATCTACCCGCGACAGTTTTCGCCAAAAGCTTCGTGATGGCGAACTGGACACAAAAGAAATAGAAATCGAGGTTGCCGATACCAACATGTCGATGCCGGGGTTTGATATCCCCGGCATGCCCGGGGCGCAAATGGGTATGATTAATCTGGGTGACATCTTTGGCAAGGGCTTCGGCGGCCGTACAAAAACCCGGCGTATGCCGGTCAAGGAAAGCTATGAAGTGTTGATGGCGGAAGAATCCGACAAGCTTCTGGATGACGAACAACTTGTTCAAGAAGCCATTCAATCTGTCGAAAACAATGGTATCGTGTTCCTTGATGAGATCGATAAAATCTGCGTGCGCTCAGAGCGTAGCGGTGGGGATGTCAGCCGTGAAGGTGTGCAACGAGATTTACTGCCGCTGATTGAGGGCACTACTGTGAGCACCAAACACGGATCGGTGAAAACTGACCATATCCTGTTCATCGCCTCAGGCGCCTTTCACATTGCCAAACCGTCTGACCTGATGCCGGAACTTCAGGGCAGATTACCGATACGCGTCGAATTGAGGGCGTTGGAAAAAGAGGATTTTCGCCGCATTTTAACCGAACCGGAAGCCAGTTTGATCAAACAATATATTGCGTTGATGGAAACCGAAGGTGTTGGGTTGGAATTCACCGACGATGCGATTGAAATGTTAGCCTCGATTGCCGTTGACATAAATTCAAGCGTTGAAAATATTGGTGCCCGGCGGTTGCAGACGGTGCTTGAACGCGTACTTGACGAGATCAGCTTTACGGCGACGGACCGGTCGGGCGACACTATTAAAATTGATGCCGCATTTGTCGAGGAAAATATTGGCGACCTTGCGCGAAATGCGGATTTGTCACGCTTTATCCTGTGATCTTACCGTGGTGGGCTGTTTAACAATCGAAAGGATCTTTTGCAGCTCCGGCTCTGACAAATCCGCGATGTTTTCAGCCAGTCTGTTGGCCAGTTCGGTGGCGTGAGGACTGAGGCTGGATGTATTAATAGTGACACGCGGATGAGAGAGAGCCGCCAGACGTTCAAGGTCTTCGGCCTCATCCCAGATCACATTAAAATGGGCGATTACACGCTGAATCAAATACCAGCTTGGGCGGCCCCGCTTGCCGTGTTCCAGTGCTGATAAATAAGCGCTTGATACGCCGATAGCGCCCGCAAGATCTTTCAGGCTCATGTTTTTATCGGCGCGCATCTGTCTTAATTTGGCTCCAAATGGTGTCATCTACCTCATTGCCTTTTTCGTCTTATGCGAATGTATAATGCCCCGCCGCCACCATGTTTGGGGTGAGCCGGTTGATAACCAACAACCAGTTCCCTGAATTTGGGTTCGTTCAACCATTGCGGAACACAGCGCATCAAAACACCAGCGCGTTCCGGTGTATGAACGACATCGTGGCTGTGAAGCGTATGGCGGGCGATGCCTGAACCACCTTTGCCGGTGATGACTAGGACGGTTCGATGGCCACGCGATTGAGCCGTCATTAAAAACGATCTCAATATGTCATGGGCTTGAGCCTGGGTTTTACCATGGAGGTCCAATCGCGACTCTATTTCCATTTGGCCACGTCCCAGCCTGCGTTTCATACGCTTGTCTACCCCCGGCGTTGGCTGTGGCAACGTTGCCGGGGTTAAATTTGGCGAAAAAATTGGTTTTGCCGGGTTTTGCTTGGCTGCTGGCTTGAAGTTTGCTGCTTTATCAAGCTTTTCCGGAGTTTCTGCGTGCCCTGTTTTCCTTAATCCCCTAGTGGAGCTGGATTTTATCGGGCGTTTTTTGAGCGGTTTTGCAGTATCACTCACTTTTTTCCATAAATCCCGATCTTCCTCCGTCAAATGACCGGTAGAGTTGGATTTATTATTCGCCTTTTTTCCTGGCATATGTCTAGGACCTGTGATCCGCAAATTTTTCTGCCAGCGGCTTAGGCAACAACAGAAACATTTTACCCGGTTGTTTCAATCTGCCGGCAATATCGCCTGCTGTTTTACCGGAGCCCCAAAAAATGTCACCTCGAACCGGGCCTTTGATGGCTGATCCGGTATCCTGAGCGACCATCAGCCTGTGAAAAAGTTGCGGTTGATGCGCTGGTGTCTGTGGAATTTCGGTTTCCAGCCAAATAGGAATTCCATACCCATGGAGCTCTTTGTCGACCGCCAGACTGCGCTGGGGTGTTAGCGGCACGCCTTGTGCGCCGGGCGGCCCTAGGTTTGGATTGATGGATTTAAGCGGTCTGAAAAATATAAACGAGCGGTTTTGCCGCATCAGGCTTTTAGCTTTTTTTGGATGTGCGTCGAGCCAGTCGCGAATTGACTGCATGGATACATTCTCGCGGGTAAGTTCGCCCTGATCGATTAAAATTTTGCCGATTGCCGTGTACGGCCGGCCATTCTTGCCTTCAAAACCAACCCGTAACGTCGAGCCATTGTCTAAAAACAGCCGTCCGGATCCCTGAATATGAAGAAAAAAGGCGTCAATCGGGCTGGCAAGATAAACAAACTCCAAGTCACGGCCGCTTAAAGCACCTTGTTCAATCTGTGCCCGGGTATAATAAGGTTGCAAGATCCCGTTTCTCAGAAGGCCAGCGGAATTTGCCCGGTTCCAGTTGGCAGGCAGTTTGGCCTTTTTTGCGCGTATCAGATCTTTAGGCTTGCGGTAAAGTGGAATATTGTACCGGGCCGACCGGGTTAAACTGGCCGCCACTTCAGGTTCAAAATAGCCGGTGAATAAACCCTTATCGCCACGATTAATCAGTTGGGCGGGGACAAAATTGTCTTCAAAATATTTTTTAGCCGCCAGACGATTATTTACCGGGACCTGTGCTGCCCGCGCGCAAACCTGCGCCCAATCCTGATAAGTTCCGAAAAATCCCGGTCCTCGTTTGGAACGTTGAACGCGTTTCATAATCCGGCAGGACCGATTGAAAGTGATCAATGCCACATCATGTTGATCCTGATCCCACCCGTTCAGACCCTCAAACCCGATGATTTGCGCCGTTACTTTTTTGTCCGGTGAGATGAGAATTGGCATTGTTTCCCAGCCCGATAACATCACTATCAGGCCCAGCCCTAAAAAAAGGGTTGCAGATTCTTGATATAATTTCAGGCGCACTTTACCCGCCATCTATTTAAAGGTTAAGTGAGGGTCGCCTCAATTTTTAGTGAAAAAGCGTTTACCAAGTCTTCAATTCGCTGATTCCGTAGAAACCAATTTCCAATTGGGATCGCGCGCAGTTATGTCTCTTTCAAATGTCCAAATGTCGGTAACTTCCTTAACTTTCTTGGGGTCGCCATCAATGATTTTCCCATCAAGATCTCGGGTGGATGTAATGAGTTCACTCAAGAATTTAACGGTGATGCGCGACTTTTTATTTTTTAAGGTAGCTTCAATTATGTTGGCTTTTTCAATGCCGATAAAACTGGACTCGAGAGTTTCGCCCCGTTCCTCGCGCTCTTTAATCGCCTGACTAAAACCACTGTAAACTTCTCGATTTAGCAGCGACTTAAGCGTTTTTTGATCGCCGCTTGCAAAGGCAATAACGATCATTTCATAGGCAAATTTCGCCCCATCAAGGAATTCTCCGGGATGGAAACTATGATCTTTTCCTGCAATCTCGCGCAGCATTTTGCCAAGATCACTATCAGCAGGGGCGATGGCATCGAAGACTTTCTCATCAATAACAGCTGCATCGCTATCTGGTTGAGCGCCTGCT
>JAJFHR010000166.1 GCA_021775515.1 Hyphomicrobiales bacterium
AATCTGCTTCGAGGCTGGTTTTTTCTCGACTTGGCGCCACCAATCCACCATCCCGAACGGCGCAATGCTTTCAACCGCGCCGGAGAGAGGATCAGACATATCCCAACGCACATCTATAAGTATCGGCAGGCCCTGATTGTCGAAGGGTGCTTTGGCGATCCGCTCCGCCATCAACCGGTGCATCATGATCAAGATCTGCGAAATTTCCTGGCGCTCGCGCACCGGAACAATACCGGCTGGCCGACGCAACCGTGTATCAAGAAAATAGGCCAGATCAATCAGATGCTGATTAGTTAAAGATGCGCTGTTGGCTTTGTACCAGGCAGGGTCAACGCGAAAGGAAGTCATTGAAAAATTGTAATACCTCCACTTCCCTCTCAGGCGAACCCAGCGCCGCCATTTTTTTGTTCTGGGATCCCAGTCAAGTCCGCTGTTTTCTCCAAAAACAAATTCGCCAAGGCCAAAAGGAGCATCGGGACAAGAATAGATCGCAAAGTGCCGGTAGTTGTCTTTTCCTGAAAAACTTCGGCACGCCAAGACACCTAATCCGGACACCGGTCGGGTGGTAGTTTCAAGGTTTCCCTGTTGTTTCAAACCCTTAAGGTAGGCACCCAGGGTCATGGCGAATTTCGGCGCATTCTTAAGAAGTGTCGCAAGGTCGCGTTTTTTGCCTGGTTTGAGCAAATCTGCGACTGCAATTTTTTGTTCGCGCGCCAGGCCAAGTGAAGGCGGCATGCCTTCATATGATAATTTGATGTGCCATTTACCGTTGACCAGTTCAATCCCGACTGCCTTGATACGAACCTGGAAGCTGCTGGATTCGCGTGCAGTATTGTCGTCGTGCAGAAAACCGTATTCAACTACTGTGCCCGGTGGCAGCACACCCAGATTTGCGGCTCTGGCATCGGCTGAAAATGAGGCCAGAGCCAACGCTAAAATCAGGCGGAGAGTGGTTCGGTTGAACATGTTCGCGCCATTGGTTTGAGTGCAGGAGATCCTCGATTTTTATTTCTGTCTCTAACAATATACTACACTCCAAACCGCGACCGCGACAGAGTTCTTCGCTGTGAGATGACACCGGGCAAAAAATTGCCTCTTATTGAACAGAAGCAAGCGTGGGGAGGGTAGATTTGAGCTAGATCAAGGAACGCGAAACAGGCCTTTTTATAGTGGGAATGTCCAGGTTTCAAATTATGTAATTTGAAGGACGGATGAGAAAGGAATCAACCATGTCACTCGAAATGGCCAAAGCTGCAATTGACCGGATGAAATCAGACGAAGAATTCCGGCAAAATATTATCGCCATCGATGGTGTTGAGTTGAGAATGAAGGCTATCAACACCGCAGGTTTCGACTGCACTGAAGGTGAGATACAACAAATCGCCGTTGAACGAGGTTTCAAAGCAGATAGAGAAACCGGCGCCGTCATTGCCTGTAAGGATATTTTCGCGGCATAATTCAAACACCCGTTTGAACCAATTTTAATCTCTCAACAATGCTCCGCTGAATTAGCGAAGAGGCGGGGGAGGGTGTCCTTGAGCGTACCCCCAGTGCATAAACTGCCGGCGGGGTTTCAGACAGGCTCTCAATGATGTGATTTTTTTTACTGGCGCACTTCGGGTTGAAGCATCTGGTATCCTAGATCATTGCTTTTTTGCGGGGCGGGATTGAGCAGGTCGTTGCAGATTTTGCTGGTGAGAATCTCATCGTAATATTCCTCCAGACATCTGATCAGATTGCTTTTATAGACCGAGCAAAATTCCAGACCTTTTTCGTTAAATTGTTTTGCTCTCAGACGTCTATTGGGACAGCCGCCACCGCAAATAGGTAATACCTCACATTCCAGGCATTCAGCATCGAGAAACGGGTCGGTTTTCATGCTGTATTGAGCTTTCAGCGCCGGGTTAGAAATTGGCTCATCGTTCCAAATATTGCCGATTTCCATCTCCTGTCTGCCAACATCTTCACCGCATTTGTATAGTTCTCCACTTGGACCGATGACAAAGCCCTTGCTCTTCTTGGCAACGCAGGTAAAACACGGGTTGCCTTCCGGAAACCAGCCTTTTCTGGGGAAAATTCCATCGCTGTGTGCCAGGCCAATGATGAAATCAGACCATTGGGCTGGGGAAAAAATGCGGTTTTGATCATAACTGTGATCTTGTGCCGTATTAACCCGGCCTGGATATACGTAAAATTTCTTCCCTGCGAATTTGTCAGTCAGATAACTGTGAAGGGCTGCATATTGACTACTGTTTTGCCTGTCGACATTCACCCGAATTGCACAGGTTCCCTGAAAATCTGAATTCATCAATGTGACGATGTTGGATAAAATCCGCTGATATGTCGGCTGTCCACCAGCAAGCATCCGTCGGCTATTATGCATTTGTTCCAACCCGTCCAAGGTGATCTGGATTTCCTTTATGTTTAAGCCGTCAAGCTGGCCGATTATCTTTTTGTTCAGATGATATCCATTGGTAACCATGGATGCTGAGTCAAAAATGATATCTAATTTTTTTAGTTGGGCTGTGATTTTACGAATTACATCAAACGCAATTAGCGGCTCACCACCGTACCAAACGAGTGACAAGTGTTCGGCCTTAACGTGATGTTTGATAAATTTTATCACTTGGCTGAGCGTTCTCTCAGTCATTTTTGCCACATCATCTTGGCTGTGCTCAAAACAGTAAGGGCAGCGAAAATTGCAGCCGAGGGTTGGACAAATGTGAATTTCGGCACGGGTATTGTTTAAACAGGCGGAATTGCGTTGATTTTGCATTTCCGCCAAAATTCCCAGTTCCTCCCGCCTATCAATAATTATCTTGTTGTCTTCCAATAATTTGAAAAATTCATGATCGCGGCGGTGCTTGGGAAGCGTTCGATTGTCTCTAAGCTCAGTTAAAATTTCATAGTGGGGAGGATCAATTTTGAGGAGGGAGTTAGAAAGCGAATTATACAGAAATTGTCCGAACCTGTCGGATTGAAAAAGAGTGTTGTATTTGGACCAATTCATCATTCAGCTTATCGATTTCAATTTATCAATTGTTGCGATTGAACTGCAGCGGGTTTTGAGTATTTCTAAATTTCATCGAAACAACGGTGAAAACTCCCGGCTTGGGTGAGTATCAAAATTGTCATCGATCTCACCGTCGCAGTTTCGACCAAATCAATCCTATTTAGATCAAGTTGAATCTATAATGGGTAAGACTAAGTTGGATTGATGCAGATCAATCTGGGTCAGAGCTTTTACGAAAAGGGTATATTCAGCACCGGCAGGCACCGGTTGTTTTGACGCTGCCTGCCAAAACCACCGGTCAAAAAACGATGTGCTGAACTTTTACATGCCGGGAGTTTTTCTTGACCAGTACTGTTGTCGAGAATAACCTTTGCTGGCAACCGTTTAAGCGCAATTTGAAGTGTTTAACTAAAACCGGGGGAGGCCGTTTAATTCTTTGAATTGATCAACTTAGCATAGATACCATGCTGATTGATTTTCAAAGCTCAACGGCAATTAAGCTATGGTGAATTCAATCAGAAACATTTCGATGATTTTAGCGTTCAACCTGTTTTCATTGGTTTTATCCAAGCCAGCTTATTCGGAAAGCATATCGCAATTATGCAAGCAAATTTCAGATAAAAAATGGCGATGCCGGACGACATCGCCGGCCAAGGCTACTTTTAGCCAGGTGTGCAAATGGCCGATCAGAACAGATGGCTGTTCGACAGATTTTAAAAAGAAAGTCTCAAAAAAATTGTTCAAAAGATACAACCGGCTTTTTTACAACGCCTGCGATTATCACGATGTTTGTTATAATTTCAAAGGCAAAAAAGTCTGCGATAAGGCATTTTATTCGGCAATGCTGCGGATCTGCAAAACCAAAGCCAAACCAGGACGCCGCGCTGGTTGCAGGCGCACAGCCTTAGCCTATTATGGTGCGGTGAAGCTGCAAAAGAGGCATAAAACCAGTTATAAAAACGCTCAGAAAAACGCTGAAGACAAAAAATGCCGGCCTGGGTAGCTATGGCGCGTAGCCTGGATTTGATGTAGCCAGTTTTTTAATTGCACTGATTAATCCGGCAGGCACCCGACACGTGACGGCCCGGGCGATGCTTTAGCCGCGGCCACGATAGGGCTCAACGCCTTGCGGGGCGATCCAGACGTCTTGCGGTGGATTGCCGGTCTGCCAGAATACGTCTATCGGCATGCCGCCGCGCGGATACCAGTAGCCGCCGATCCTTAACCATTCAGGGGTAAGCAGGTCGATTAGCCGTTTGGCAATAGCGATGGTGCAGTCTTCGTGAAAAGCGCCGTGGTTGCGATATGAGGCCAGGTAGAGCTTGAGCGATTTTGATTCTACAATCCAGTTGCCAGGCACATAATCAATCACCAAATGGGCAAAATCAGGCTGACCGGTCACCGGACATAGAGAGGTGAATTCCGGGCAGGTAAAACGCACCACGTAGGCAGTATCAACATGGGGGTTGCCAACGCGCTCGAGAATTGCCTCCTCAGGAGAAGCAGGCAGAATTGACGATTGACCCAGGTGCTCCAAATCAGATGGTGAATTTGCCATGGCGCTTTACTCGTTTAATTTCCCGGGCCGGAATAAATACATCCCTCGCGGCAGGTTGGGCGTTTAACTTCGATGCGGGCGAGACCTTTTAAATCACCTTCGAGTTTCTGCCAGATCCACATTGTGATATTTTCCAATGTCGGTGTTTCCAGTCCGGCGATTTCGTTGAGGAAATTATGGTCCAGTTGCTCACGCACGCGGCCCAGAGCTGCTTCGAGTTCCTCAAAGTGCAGAATTTGCCCGGTGTCGGGTGCAGGTGTGCCATCAATGGCAATCTCAACTTCAAACGAATGACCGTGTATTCGTGAATTGGGATGGCCTTCAGGGGCTGTGGGCAGAAAATGGGCTGCCTCGAAATTAAACTGTTTATAGATACGCATGGGCGCTCTCTTAAGCGATATTCCCTGTAAATGCCAAGAAAAATCAGTTTGATTGCGTTAATTTTTTCCGGCTAATCAAGGGATGCCGATAATTTTATGGGTTTGCAGGCTCAAGCGCCATGTTGGGTGGGCAAGGCAATATTGCGTGGCTAATTGAATGTTGGCGGCCTGGTTTTCATTGTCCAGGGGTTGCAAAAGAAAATTGTCAAAAAGCAGATCTTTAAACTGCTCCGGCACAAATCCGTTTTGCGGATAGACCAGTTTGAGTTCGCTGCCGGTTTTCTGCACCAGATCGCTTCCAGCCTTCGGGCTGACGCAAATCCAGTCAATTGTATCGGGAACGGGCAGGGTGCCATTAGTTTCGATAGCGATTTCAAAACCCGCGGCATGAAGGGCCTCAATCAAGGCCTCATCAACCTGCAACATCGGTTCACCGCCGGTTAAAACCGTTAGCTTGCCGTTACTACCTTGCGGCCAGCAATCGTTAATTGCTCG
>JAJFHR010000167.1 GCA_021775515.1 Hyphomicrobiales bacterium
GCCTCGAGGGTGGCGGCGATATGGAATTTGTTCCTGATCATGCAATCAGTCATGGCGATATTGTTGAAGATCAGGATTTCAGGTTTGAATGTGTCTTCACGCCGGGCCACTCCGCCAATCACATGGCATTTGCTCTAGATCAGGACAAGGCTTTGTTCGTTGGCGATCTAGTTATGGGCTGGTCGACCAGCGTTGTGGCACCGCCGGATGGAAATATGGCAGATTATCTCGCATCGTTACGGCACGTATATGAGCGCGATGATTTGGTGTATTGGCCGACGCACGGAGCGCCGATTACAGAATCCAAGCGGCTGGTAAAAGGCTATATCGCCCACCGAAACATGCGGGAAACAGCTATTCTGAGCACTCTTCAAACCGGCCAACACCACATAAAAGACATTGTATCAAAGGTATACAAGGGTCTTGATACCCGGCTGCACGGTGCTGCAGCGCTGTCTGTTCTCGCCCACTTGGAGCATTTGAGCGCGCAAGACAAAATAGAATTTAACGGCGAACTTGGACTTGAGGCCACCTACTGGTCGCGCGCCGGCTGACGATATGCCGGTCAGCCTTGATATGAGTGCCGGATCTTCCTTATTTCGTATCCGAATCTTTCATTAGACATTTGGCAAAGTATAATCCTTGAACTGCTCACGCAGGGTGAGTTTATGAATTTTACCAGTTGCCGTGTGTGGTATCTCTTCGACAAATACCACATCGTCCGGCAACCACCATTTCGCGATCTTGCCTTGCAGATAGGCGCGGATTTCCTCGCCTGACAAAGAGCTGCCTTCTGTGCGGACGATGACCAATAACGGCCGTTCGTCCCACTTGGGATGAGCCACGCCGATGACGGCTGCTTCGGTGACATCGTCGTGACCAACGGCGAGATTTTCAAGCTCAATTGTTGAAATCCATTCGCCACCGGATTTGATGACATCTTTTGCTCTATCGGTAATCTGCATATAGCCGAAGCCATCAAGAGTTGACACATCTCCGGTATCAAACCACCCATCCTCGTCCAGAATTGGTTCATCTTCCTGTTTTAAATAACTGCGGGCGACACCGGGGCCCCTAACCATTAAATGACCAAATGCCTTGCCATCGCGGGCAAGTTCGTTGCCATCATCATCAGTAATTTTCATTTCAACCGTGTAGGGAGGCCTGCCCTGTTTGATTTTTATTGCAGCTTTTTCGCTTACTTTCAGGTTTTCCAAGCCACCCTTTATCGTGCACAGGCTGCCCAGGGGCGACATTTCGGTCATGCCCCAGGCGTGTATCACCTGGGTATCATAAGTTTTCTCAAATACTTCCAGCATCGACGGCGGGCAGGCCGAACCACCAATCACTACCCGTTCGAGGAAATCCAGTTTTTTTCCGGTTTCTTTCAGATAAGTGAGCAACATCAGCCAGACGGTCGGCACGGCTGCGGTAAGGCTTACGCGTCCAACCTCCAGCATTTCGTAAATGCTGGCTCCGTCCATTAACGCGCCTGGCATGACCATATTGGCGCCGGCCATTGGGCCTGAGAATACCAACGACCAGGCATTGGCGTGAAACATCGGCACCACCGCCATCACATTGTCCTGGCTTTTAAGACCTAGCGCATCTGCCGCATTGGTTGCCATGGCATGGAGAACATTTGAGCGGTGAGAATAGAGAACACCTTTAGGGTTACCGGTTGTTCCGGAAGTGTAACAAAGCCCGCAGGCTGTATTTTCATCCAGTTTTGGCCAGCTAAAATCCTCATCGCCCTGCTCAATCAGGGTTTCGTAACAAAGGACATTTTCCAAGGTGGTTTCGGGCATGTGTTCATCGTCCGTCATGATGATGAACCCTTTGATAGTGTCGAGCCTGTCCTGTATGGCCTCGATAACAGGCACAAAGGTGAGATCAAGGAAAAGGTAACGATCTTCGGCGTGATTTATGATGTAGATTAGTTGATCGGCAAAAAGCCGCGGGTTAAGCGTGTGAACAATGCCGCCCAACCCCATCAGACCGTACCAGATCTCCATATGGCGATAGCCGTTCCAGGCCATCGTACCCAGAATATCTCCTGGTTTGACGCCCATTTTTTGCAATGCACTGGCAATTTTGCGCGACCGCCGGTTGAGATCAATGTAAGTATAACGATGAATGGGGCCTTCAACGGTGCGAGAAATTACTTCTCGGGTGCCGTGATACGTGCACGCATGATCCAGTACGGTTGGCACCAGCAACGGCCAGTCCTGCATCAATCCCTTCATGAACACCCTCCCTTTTTGCTCACATTCAAGCAGGTTTCAACTTTATCTACATCCTCGGTCGACAACAATGAATAGCTTAACTTTAACTGGACGGGGTTGGGGGAAACTTGAGCGTAACACTGGTAATTCTGCCAATATTGCCACATATGGGAATAAGCGCCTGTTGTGGCTTGCTTTGAGACCGGCAAAAACTAGCAATGATCCGATTTTCGGCGAAAGATAATTTGATGAGATATTTACCCGCGCTGACAACCCTGGCCATAGCGGTTTTCCTTTACTCAGGCCTTGGCCTTACCGTAACGGCTCAAGAGGCGGACCTGGTTTTTAAAAAAAGTACCAAATTTAATCTCCTGACCCCCAACCACAAACTGGCAACCTACGGAATTGACGACCCCGTAATTTCAGGGGTTGCCTGTCATTTTACGGTGCCGGAAAAAGGCGGTGTAAAGGGTATTTTGGGCCTGGCGGAAGAACTTTCCGATGCCTCCCTGGCCTGCCGCCAGATCGGCCCGATCAAATTCAGCAAAAAGTTCGAACAAGGCGAGGAGATGTTTAATCAGCGCCGTTCGATTTTTTTCAAAAAAATGCGCATCGTGCGCGGCTGTGACGTCAAGCGCAACGTGCTTGTTTATCTGATTTACACCGACAAACTCATTGATGGCTCACCAAAAAATTCCACCTCAACAGTGCCGATAATGCCGTGGGGAACTCAGCAAGCGCCAAAATGCGCAGATTTTTTAGAATAATCGCGGGATCACCGTACTGACCAAGGCAAAAGTTGGTCACAAGAATAACTGAATAGATTCCACAAATTTTGTCATCATCCCTGTGCAATGGAGAGTATCTTGCCAAATGTTTCAAAAATTTTCAGCCGTATTCTTACCCTTTCATTCTTAGTTACAGCCCCTCTTTTTCTATCAGTTTTTACAACTTCCAGCGCTCAAGCCGGAGTGCGTACGGCTGAGCGGTTTATCACTTTTGCTTATGGCGGCAACCTTGAAGCCGGCATCGCTGAATTTCAAACACTGGTCAAATCTGATCCGAACGACGGCGAAGCCATATTCGGGCTTGGCGCGTTGCAGTTTCTTTATGCCATAGAAGGCTTGCAACGGGACTTATACCGGTATGGCGCCGGCAATCAGGCAGGCGGAATTAGACGGGCAGCTTTTCTGCCAGTGCTCCGAGTTCCGGTGCCGCCAAATCCAAACGCTGAAACGGTCGATTATGCAAAAGTGCGCGGATTATTCAGCCGGTTTGTCGATCGGCTCGAAATTGCCAACCAGTCCCTGTCTCAGCTCGGCGACAAACCGGCCAAACTACCTATCAACATTCCCAAAATCGGATTTGATATTGATGGGGATGGCAAGGTTGCTCAATCTGAAAACCTCGCCGGAATTTTGTCGGCACTGTCCGGGCTTCGCCGGTCTGGATTAAACGTCAAGGATGTGAAGTTGGACATTGCCTTCGATACGGCGGATGCAAATTGGCTTCGAGGTTATTCGAATGTGCTTATGTCGATCGGCAATTTTTTCCTGAGTTTCGATTTCGAAAAGAGCTTTGATGCCAGTTTTCACGTGGTTTTTGGCAACGCTGCGACAAAATTCGGACGTCAGTTGAAAAATACCAAGGGCGATCCTGAAGAAATTTCCGCCCTCAAAGCCCAGCTTGCCGACGTGGCCAAAAAGAAGCTGGAAGCATTCTCCATTGAGCAGCAGACGCGCATGCGTGCATTGAGGACCATCAGACGTAAAATTCAACGCGACAAACGGCTCGATAAGACGCAAAAAAAAGCTGAGCGCGCCAAAACGGATGCCGAGTTCAAACTGCTGCAGGCGGCCCAGGCTAAAAGCAGCAAAATTAATAGAAAGACCCGTCAGGTGCGCGATCGTTTGGCCACCTTGGATCCGGATTCTCCGGGCACCAGAGGCAGCGTGCAGGCTTTTCTCGACCCGTTAAGTTTCCTGCACTCTATTAGCTGGGATGTAGTTGAACCTGCGCGGCTTAAACTAGTGCGCAAAAATCTCCTGACCGTTATGCGGTTGAACCGGGAAACCTGGCGGCTTGTCGAAGCGGAGACCGATGATGACCGGGAATGGCTGCCAAGTCCGCGGCAGACGGGTCCGTTTGAAAGCCTAAAGGTTACCCAGGAAACGATTGATGCCTGGCTGAAAACCATTGATGCAGCGGAGGCGGTTCTGGAAGGTAAACTGCTGGTGCCAAGTCTGCGTTTCGGTCGCGGGGTCAACATGAAAACATTCTTCGAGACCGCGCAGTCGTTCGATCTGGTCCTTTTTCTCACCGGGCCGAATTCAATCCGGTATGTGCAAAAAGGCCCTGTCTGGGACCAGGGGCTGATGCAAACGGTCAATAACCCCTTCGGCCGAAACTTCGGCGCTTATATGATCTGGTTTAACTAGCGGGCATGGTGCCGGGTTGAAAATTTCATTCCGGCACCAGGCTCTGCTGGATTGTTTTTCCTAGTTACAACTTGCCAGCATTGAATTTCGTTTGGCGGCACCGGCGGCTATGGCTGCCAGATTGCCTGCTTTGTAGGTATTGACACACCAATGCATGTGAAAATTTCCAGTTCCTGATTTTCTTTCAGACCGTCCTTTTACCCTCTCGGGTCAATTGGAACCATGGCGGAAAAGCTGAGGATATCCTCCAGAATTTTTGCTCCTGCCAGAACTTTATCCTCTCCTCTTGCCGGTCCTGCCAGTTGCAGTCCCACCGGCAGATTTTTTTGGGTAAATCCGCCGGGAATGGAAATTGCCGGGCTGGACACGATTGTCAGCGCATAGGCAATCGCCAGCCATTCAATGTAATTGTCGAATTGATGGCCGTCGCATTGTTCCACGAAGCGCTGGTCTATCGGGTATGGCGATACTATTGTTGCCGGAGATAACAGCAAATCATAATTCTCAAAGAACTCTTTGACGCGGTGAAACAGATTTGTGCGGGCAATTTCCGCCTTCACAATATCATCTGCAGTTAAAGCCAGGCCTTTTTCAATATTCCAGACCACTTCGGGTTTGAGTTTTTCGCGATGGTTTTCCAGAAGGTCGGCCATGCCGATGGCAAAACTGAGTGCGCGCAGAGTTTGAAATATCTCATGGGCATCGGTAAAATCAGGGGTGGCCTCTTCGACGATGACACCGGCTTTTTCAAATTCACGGGCAGCATTCTCACAAATAAGCGCCACTTCAGGATCAACAGGTGTGATGCCAAAATCCCTGCTAAAGGCGACCTTGCGAGGTGCGGCAGCTTGACGAACGACATCGCCATAGGATTTTTGCGGCTTGGGCAGAGAGGCCGGATCGCCCGGGTCGTCTCCTGTCATGGCATCTAGCAGCAGGGCCACATCTCCGACATTTCGCGCCATCGGCCCTTGCACACCAAGCATGTCATCAATTTTTTTAGTTGGCGTTCTGGCGACACGGCCCGGCGAAGGACGCAGGCCGACGATACTGCAGAAACTTGCCGGATTGCGCAGCGAGCCGCCCATATCCGAGCCATGGGCTAGCCAAGCCGTTCCGGTGGCTAGCGCGACAGCGGCACCGCCGGAGGAGCCGGCACAAGAGCGCGTGACATCCCAGGGGTTGAGTGTCTTGCCAAAAACCTCGTTGAACGTATTGGCGCCGGCACCAAATTCCGGGGTATTGGATTTTGCATAAATAATTGCCCCTTGCCGTTCCAATCTGGTTACAAGGATATCGGAGGTTTCGGGAATATTGTCAGAAAATATCGGTGAGCCATGGGTCGATCTGACCCCGGCAACCTCAATCAGGTCCTTGATCGGAACCGGCATTCCAGCGAGGGGCCCGCGTAAACCCAGCGGTTTTGCCATCAACTCATCCGCCTGCATGCGGGCACGTTCAAAACATAGAGTGGGCAAAGCATTCACCTGATCATCGACATGGGAGATACGCGTCTCAAGAGCGTCGAGAAGCTCGTGACAGGAGACTTGTTGCGACTTCAGGAGGTCAACAATCTCTGTGGCAGTTTTTCGAATTAGCGTGTCGTCAGCGGACATGTCCTGCGAACCTTTGTGAAAAGGAAAGAAACACCGGATAAGTTTGTTAGGTTACCCACAAATTGTACGAGAAAATAGTCATTAAGAGCTTTGACTCTTTGCCTGCAACATAGGCAGTATGAATTTCATCAAAATTTGCTGGAGAAGGTACCGCTATTCGGTACGCTGGTACCATTAAATTTTACTCATTTTATACTGTCAATCCATTATCAGGAGGACTCTGTGGTGGCACAATTGAGTAATGCAGCGATACGCGATATCGAAACGGTCATTCATCCCTATACTAATCTGGCAAAACACCGTGAGGTCGGACCTTGTGTTTTAGAGCGCGGAGAAGGGGTTTATGTCTGGGATTCTGAAGGCAACAAACTGATTGAGGGCCTATCGGGACTTTGGTGCACATCTTTGGGTTTTAACAACGAAGAACTCATTGAGGCTGCGACCAGCCAGATGCACAAACTGCCGTATACGCATATTTTTGGCGGCAAAAGCCATGATCCAGCGATTGAGCTTGCCGAACAGCTAAAAGAACTGGCGCCCATGGAGGTGTCAAAGGTCTTTTTTGCCTGCTCCGGTTCGGAAGCCAATGACACGCAGATAAAACTGATGTGGTACTACAACAATGCGATTGGGCGGCCGGAACGGAAAAAGATTATCAGCCGCATCAAGGGCTACCACGGTGTCACCATTGCGTCGGCCTCTTTAACTGGCCTGCCCGCCAATCATGCCGATTTTGACCTGCCGCTGCCACAGATGCTTCATACTGATTGTCCGCACCATTACCGCTTTGCTGAAGACGGTGAAAGCGAGCAGGAGTTTTCCACGCGGATGGCCGAAAATCTTGAAAAGATGATTCTCGAAGAAGGTCCTGAAACGGTTTGTGCGTTCATTGCAGAACCGGTCATGGGGGCGGGCGGCGTCATCGTGCCGCCGGACACATATTTTGAAAAAATCCAGGCGGTTCTTAAAAAATACGACATCATGTTTATTGCTGATGAAGTAATCTGCGGATTTGGGCGGCTCGGCGAATGGTTTGGTTCTCAAGCGTATGACATCGTGCCGGATACCATGTCGATTGCCAAAGCGCTGACGTCAGCCTACATGCCGGTGAGTGCGGTGATGATTCCGGAAGTCATGTATGAAGCTATGCTGGATGAAAGCCGTAAAATCGGAACTTTTGGTCACGGGTACACTTATTCGGCCCATCCGGTGGGTGCTGCAGTGGCACTTAAAACACTGGAAATTTACAAACGCGACAACATTATCGGCCATGCCCAAAACCTCAGTGAAACTTTCGCAAGAAGGGTCAAGGCGCTTGAGGGCCACCCGCTTGTCGGCGAAGGCCGAAACATCGGCATGTTGGGCGCCGTCGAACTGGTGGCGGATAAGGCGACAAAACGATCGTTCGACCCGAAAATGATGGTTGGAGCCAAAGCCAATGAATTTGTTCAAAAGGAAGGGCTGATTTTGCGCAACCTGGTTGACTCCCTCGGCATTTGTCCA
This sequence comes from Hyphomicrobiales bacterium, assembly GCA_021775515.1. Lineage (GTDB taxonomy): Bacteria > Pseudomonadota > Alphaproteobacteria > Rhizobiales > JAJFHR01 > JAJFHR01. The sequence continues at coordinate 7,783 of JAJFHR010000167.1, forward strand.
CCGTTGATCATCAGCGAGGAAGAGCTCAATCTGTTGTTTGACAAGCTTGAAACGGCTTTGGACAACACCGAACGCTGGGTGACACAGGAAGGCCTTAGATCCGCTTAGATCATCAGATCAAGGGACGGAGCAGAGAATAGGCCAATGCCCACATAACCGCGGCTATGGCGAGGTCAAGCACCCGCCAGGCCGTTGGTTGAGCAAACAAGGGAGCGAGAAACCGCGCACCATAACCCAGAGAATAAAACCACAAGGCCGACCCTGTTATGGCACCGAGGCCAAACGAAAGGCGTTCGGCTCCGGGATACCCGGCCGATAGGCCACCGATTAAAACCACCGTGTCCAGATAGACGTGAGGATTTCCCCATGTCAAAGCCAGTGTGACCATAACCACCCTGGTCAGGTTGTTTTTTCCGTTGCCATTTTCTGCCGGTTTCAGTTCCCCGGGGTCTATGGCGCGTCTTAAGGCCAGTGCACCATAGACAAGCAGGAAAATTCCGCCGATCAGCGAGACATATACCAGCCAGCCTTGCCGGCTTTCGATGAAGGTTCCCAGACCCATAATGCCAGCAGTAATCAGGCTGGCATCGGACAAAAAACAAATTGTGGTTATGACGAAAACATGAGACCGCAGAAGGCCTTGCCGGAGAACATAGGCATTTTGCGCTCCGATCGCGATGATCAGGCTTGTCCCCAGTAAAAGTCCGCTTATGTATGGCCCGGCAAATAAGAAGGTTTCACCCATCTATCGTCTGGCCTTTAGACATGTTGGCCGCCATTGATATGCAACTCAGCGCCGGTCACATAACTGGATTGATCGCTACAGAGAAAATAGATGGCTTTGGCAACCTCTTCGGGCATGCCAAGCCGGCGCAGAGGCAGTGTCTCAACAATTTTATCGGTGCCGGGTGAGAGTATGGCCGTGTCTATTTCGCCAGGTGATATGGCATTTACTCGGACACCCAGGGGACCAAAATCAGCCGCCATCTCCCTAGTTAGAGAGGCAAGTGCAGCTTTAGAGGTTGCATAAGCTGCACCAGCGAAGGGATGAACTCGCGCACCAGCAATTGAGGTTACGTTTACCACCGAGCCTTTGGCGTTTTTAAGTTCTTCAACCAGTCCTCGGGCCAGCATGATAGGCGCAAAAAAATTGACCTGGAATACCTTTTTCCAATCTTCCGAATTCATATCAATAGCGCCGAGCCTTTCGCCATTTTCACCCTTGGGCGAAATCGCAGCATTGTTTACCAAAGCCTCAAGCTTTCCGCCTTCCAGCCTCTCGCGCATTTCATTAATTGCCGGTCTGACATCGTCAACATCGGATAAGTCGACTTGGATATGGTCCTCTGGTCCTGCCTCCCACGGGCAGTCTTCGGGAAACGGATGGCGCGAACAGGTGATCACACGCCAGCCTGCACTTGAAAACCGTTTTACGGTTGCATGACCTATGCCACGGCTGGCACCGGTTAATATTAGTGTTTTTCTCACGGTATCGTTGGAAATGGCCATAAGTTGAAACCTAGTTGAATATTCTGCGCAAAGCTATCAGGTTATTTCAAAACGGGAAACAATAGCGCTCATATGGTAGTTCGCAGGCCACCTGGAAAGGTGGCAAATAAAATTTCGTCAAGGTTCCGGAAAAACTAACGGGTGGTTACCTTTGCTTCAGTAGAGCGTTTCGCGATGGCGCGCCTCCAGATTGGCATCATAGGTTTCAGCATCAAAATCTGGCAAAGCCCCTCTTGTCATTTGACCGGCAGTGGGCACGTTTTGCAGGGTTGCTTCGGACGGGTTCTGCCATAATTGTGCGCGTTTCAAGGCGCGTGCACATTGAAAATATACCGCATCGATATCGACGATGATTGCGGTGACCGGTTTTTTCCCCTGATAAAGAAAACGGTCCAGAAGGCCGGGGTCCACGGTAATCCTCGCACGGCCATTAATGCGCAGGGTTTCGTTGATACCGGGGATCAGGAAAAGCAGAGCCACACGCGGGTCGTTAATAATATTCTTGAGGGTATCAAGGCGGTTATTGCCGCGCCGATCCGGAATTACCACGGTGCGATCATCAAGGATTTGAAGCCCCAGGCCCTCTGCATCACCTCGCGGCGTACAATCAAGCCCGCCGGGTCCAACACTTGCGAGGGCAAAAAAGGGAGCCATTTCAAGCCATTTTCGGTAGGTAGGCGTTAGCTGAGAGGTTTCTTTGGCAAGAGAATTGGCGTTGACCGACCCATACAGGCCGGTCAACGTGTCCAGATCATTAATCGAATAAGCATCGCTCATGAATTTGTATCCCGGTGAATTGTTGGCACAAGAAGGCTAGGGAAATAATTGTTCAACCGTCCAGTTGTCTTCTTCGGTTTGGCGGGTAAATTTTCGTCTGTCATGAAGGCGGAAAGGTTTGTCACGCCAGAATTCAATTGACATGGGAACAACTCTAAACCCTGACCAATAAGCGGGCCGCGGGATGGCCCCAATTACATACTTGGCGGCATATTTGGCAACTTCGCGCTCAAGTTCAAAACGGTCGCTCATCGGCCGGGACTGGCGTGATGCCCAGGCACCAATTCGACTGCTCCTGTCGCGCGAGTTATAGTAGGCATCAGCTTCTTCACTGCTAACGCTGTGGACACTGCCTCGAATGCGAATCTGGCGGTGCAGGCTTTTCCAGTGGAAACAAAGGGCTGCTTTTTTTTGCCCTAAAAGCTCAACACCTTTGGCGCTGTCAAAATTGGTGTAGAAGACAAAACCGCGCTCATCGACAGCCTTCAACAAGACCATACGAACGTTGGGCATGCCATCTTCATCGACACTTGCCAGCGCCATTGCCGTGGCATCATTGGGCTCGCTTTCGCGGGCCTGCGTCAGCCAGGCATCGAAGAGAGCAAAGGGTTCTTCCGCTTTAAAAAAACTAACGTCTTCAGCAGGTGTTTTTCCAGTGTCGTCCACTATTGTATCTCCGGTCATAACGACCAAATATTAGATTTAGAAAAGTTTGGATCAAGGGTTCTTAAACAGGAGCTGTGATAAGTATAGCTAATTAAGGGTGTTATTGTTAATACCGCATTGTTATGGTGTAGAGGTGATCTCATCATTGCAACAAATACTTGAACCGGCACAAACAGTAATTTTTGGTTTTGGTCAATTTGAAGCAATCTTGGCCACGCACCAAAGAGTATTTATTAAAAATTCCGGATAAAAAACCTAAATGTCAGACCCATATACAGTTTTGGGAGTTACACGCTCGGCATCCGATTCAGAGGTGAAAAAGGCCTTTCGCCGCCTTGCAAAAAAATATCATCCTGACAGCAATCCCGGCAACGGCCAAGCCGAAACGAAATTTTCGGAAGTTACACAAGCCTATGAGCTGTTGAGCGACAAAACAAAGCGGGCGCAGTTCGACAGCGGCGAGATTGATGAAAAAGGCAATCCCAAGCATTTCGGCTATGGCGGCGGCAAACCTTTTGGTGGTGAAAACCCCTTTGGCGGCGGCGGTGGTTTTAGGGCTGAAGATATTTTTTCGGAAATTTTTGGCGGCCGCCAAGCTGGTGCCTCAACCCGCCCGCGTCCCGTGCGCGGTAATGACATTAATTACAATGTTCAGGTTGATTTTGCCGAAGCCGCTCTAGGGACCACCCGGCGGGTCAGCCTGCCAAATGGCCGCAAAATTGATATGAAAATACCCGCCGGGGTCACCGACAACCAGCAAATCAGATTGAAAGGCCAGGGAGAACAGGGATTTCATGGCGCAACACCTGGTGATGCGCTGGTGAAAGTATCGGTAACCCCAAGTACGCAGTTTACCCGCGATGGCAACAACATTCGCATGGAGCTTGCGGTGACGCTTTACGAGGCGGTATTGGGGGCTTCCTTGCGGGTACCGACGCTGGAAGGTGTTGTTGATCTTAAAATTCCCAAAAATACCAGTAGCGGCAAGGTCTTGAGGTTAAAGGGCAAGGGGGCCGGCAAAGATGGCAAACTTAGTCAAAGAGGCGACCTTTTATATACCGTGAAAATTGTCCTGCCCAAAGAAGGCGATGAAAAGCTTGAACAGTTGATGGATGACTGGCAACAATCCAAGCCGTATTCGCCACGCGGTTGAGAGTTGCGAAACAATTCGTAACCCAATTCAATTTATGAAACATTCGCCACTTTTTGTTAGACCCCATAAGTCAAACGTGTAGGATTGCCCGGATTTCGCAGTAGGGGAAACCAATTCCAAGAGGTGAATATGGACGAAACCCGCCCATTGATGGACGGAAAGCGCGGCCTTGTCATGGGGGTTGCCAATAGCAGATCTATTGCCTGGGGCATTGCCCGGGCCTGTGCTAAACACGGGGCTGAGTTAGCGTTTACCTATCAGGGAGACGCGTTGAAAAAACGCGTCGATCCCTTGGCTGAAAGCGTCGGTTCATCACTGGTGTTGCCATGTGATGTTACCGATCTTGCATCAATAGATTCCGTATTCGATACGCTCAAGGAAACCTGGGGTTCAATCGACTTTGTGGTCCACGCCATAGCTTTTTCCGACAAAGAAGAATTGACCGGACGGTATATTGAAACCAGCCCGGAAAACTTTGATAAAACCATGAATATTTCGTGTTATTCGTTTACGGCAATTGCCCAGCGCGCCGAAAAACTGATGACGAAAGGCGGAAGCCTGCTTACTCTTACTTACTATGGTGCAGAAAAAGTTATGCCTCATTACAATGTAATGGGTGTTGCCAAGGCTGCACTGGAAGCAAGTGTGCGCTATCTTGCTGCGGATATGGGTAAAAACAACGTGCGGGTTAATGCAATTTCTGCCGGACCGATTAAAACCCTGGCGGCATCGGGCATTGGTGACTTCCGCTATATATTGAAATGGAACGAGTATAATTCTCCTATGCGACGCACCGTGACAATTGATGAAGTCGGTGATGCAGCGCTTTATCTGCTTAGCGATCTTGGGCGTGGCGTAACCGGCGAAATTCAACATGTCGATTGCGGTTATCATATTGTCGGCATGAAGGCCGAAGATGCTCCAGACATCTCTGTAGTTTGAGCCTAAGTAGGTGTCATACACGCTTTATTTTATTCGTCATGGGCAGACTGACTGGAACCTGGAGGGCCGCCTTCAGGGGCACACAGATATTCCGATAAATTCCACCGGTCAGGCGCAGGCAGAACAAAACGGCGAGACTCTGGCTAGAATTCTTGCGGCACCGGAAGAATTTCACTTTGTATCGAGCCCTCTCGTCCGCGCCCGAAAAACCATGGAAATCATTCGTCAAACGATAGGGCTTGAACCAAGCGGGTATGATACTGACAATCGGCTTATGGAAGTTCGTTTCGGTGAGTTCGAAGGTTTGAAGTTTGATGAAATAGCAACCCAGATGCCCGAGGAATTTAAACTCCGGGAGAACAACAAATGGCTCTACACACCTCCTGGCGGGGAAAGTTATGCCGATTTAACCGCGCGGGTCGGGGGATGGTATGACTCAATTGACCGCGACACTGTCTGTGTTGCTCATGGTGGCGTGAGCCGGGGATTGCGGGGGGTCGTGTTAAACCTGGATCCAAATTCAATCACCGATCTACCCGTACCACAGGACAAGGTGTTGAAAGTTGAAGCAGGCCAGATTGAGTGGCTGTAGCTGCGTCGATCTTATCGTCCTCCGTAACCGGCATAATTGACGCAAGCAGATTGCATCGTTACAACCGGTTGTAGATTTCACGGACAAAGATCTTATGTCTTATAATTCATTCGGCCATATGTTGCGGGTTACGACTTTTGGTGAAAGCCACGGGCCTGCTTTGGGCTGTGTTGTTGATGGATGCCCTCCGCTTATTCCAATTTCAGAAGAAGAAATTCAGGTTTTCATGGACAAGCGGCGGCCGGGTCAATCGCGGTTTACCACTCAACGCCGCGAGCCCGACACCGTTAAAATTCTCTCCGGCGTCTTTGACGATGACACCGGGCAACAGGTTACAACCGGTACGCCAATCTGTCTGATGATTGAAAATGTCGACCAGCGTTCCAAGGATTATTCCCAGATCAAGGACAAATTCCGGCCGGGCCATGCAGATTTCACCTACCTTAAGAAATACGGCATCCGAGATTATCGCGGCGGCGGGCGGCAATCGGCCCGCGAAACTGCTGCCCGGGTTGCTGCCGGTGCCATTGCCCGAAAAATTGTGCCTGATATGCGTGTTCGCGGCGCCCTCGTACAGGTTGGCGAACATGAAATAGATCGCGATAACTGGGATTGGGATGAAGTTGATCGCAACCCATTTTTCTGCCCCGATGCCGAAGCGGCAGCAGTCTGGGAGCCCTATCTTGATCACATTCGAAAGTCCGGATCATCTTGCGGCGCAATTATAGAAGTTGTCGTTGACGGAGTGCCCGCTGGTCTTGGGGCGCCAATCTACGCAAAACTTGACCAGGATCTGGCCTCAGCATTAATGAGCATCAATGCAGTAAAAGGCGTTGAAATCGGGGCGGGATTTAAGGCGGCTGGGTTAAGCGGTGCAGAAAATGCCGATGAAATGAGAATGGAAGACGGCCAGCCAATATTTTTATCCAATCATGCGGGCGGTATTCTGGGTGGAATTTCAACCGGACAGGAAATCATTAGCCGGTTTGTTGTCAAACCAACATCCTCAATTCTAACGCCACGCCAAACCGTCGATAAATTCGGCAATGATACCGATATTATCACTAAAGGACGCCACGACCCCTGTGTCGGCATACGGGCAGTGCCAATTGGTGAGGCCATGGCAGCCCTGGTGGTGGTCGACCACTATCTGCTCCATCGAGGACAGATGGGAGAGAAGTAAACTACTCCTTATTGCGCCGGTGATCGGGAATTTCGCGGGCGATTACCCTGGCAAATAGAATATTATGCAAAGCTGAGCGATTTTGTGTGACATCGGCCAGGTTATATCGGTCCAGCACATTCATAAACTCCTGCAGGGCTTCATTGAACACCTGGGTCAATTGGCAGGCAGGAGAAATGACACACTTGTTGGCACAACCACGCATACATTCGACCAAGGCAAAATCCTCCTCAATCGCACGCACGACATCGCCGAGGCTTATCTCGCGGGCCGGGCGATAAAGTTGCAGCCCGCCGTTGCGGCCGCGCACGGTTTTCAACAACCGGGCGCGGGCTAATTTGTTGACGATTTTCATAAGGTGAGCACGTGAAATATGATAACGGATTGAAATATCGTCAATTTTCGCCAACTTGGGCGCGCTGCAGGCAACGAAGGTTAAAACCCGCAATGCGTAATCTGAAGCCTGGTTGAGGCGCATTTTTTGGCTTTCAAAAAGTGAGTTGCCGATCTTTTTTCTACATTCAATCAACAATGAAACTATTGTTTCTAATTCATAACTATTATATATATCTTTTAAAAGCAAATAGGCAAATTCAACTTTTCAACATGTCCCATCCTGATTTTCCCATAAAAACACCCGCTGCCGCACGGCATAAAGCGCACTTCGATATTGATGAAACTCTCATCTCTACAGTGGTTGAGACTTTTTATGAAAAAATCAGGCAGGATGACCAGCTTGGCCCGATTTTCAATAACAGGATCGAAGACAGATGGTCTGAACACCTGGCAAAAATGAAAGATTTCTGGTCTTCCGTTTTGCTGACCTCAGGGCGTTACAAAGGCCGTCCCATGCAGGTTCATGCGCAGATGGGCGACCTGAGGCCAGGAGATTTTAGTCGTTGGCTGGTATTGTTTCGCGCCAATGCTCACCAGGTCTGCCCGGAGGATATCGCGGAGGTTTTCATAGAACGGGCTGAAAAAATAGCCGAAAGCCTGCAACTGGGACTGTTTTACCAACACCGGCCAGCGCCAGGAAACACGTTTAAACGTGGCGAGATTTTAAAGGAATAAATCAAGGTAGGCTGATCTTAAAATAGAAATAGTCTTTGCTCAATCACCATGCCAAGGTGCATTTTTCTGATTATTCTGTTGTTGCGCGTTCATGCCTTTTGATCATCCATACCTTAAAGGACAGAACTTTGCCTGTTTTGCCCATCGCGGAGGCGGTGCAGAACAACCGGAAAACAGTGGCCGGGCTTTCACCGCCGCACAAAACCTGGGCTATCGTTTTATTGAAATTGACGTGCAGGCGACAGCAGACGGTGTGTTGATTGTCTTTCATGACTACAGTCTGGACCGGACGACAGATGCTACAGGTTTGGTTTCAACCCTCCCCTATTCGACAGTGCGCCAAGCCCTGATCGGCGGTATTGATCCTATTTTGACACTGGAAGAAGTGCTCACCAGCTACCCGGAAATTCGATTTAATATCGACATTAAAACCGAACAAGCGCTCAGGCCGACCCTGTCTCTTGTTCGAAAAATGGCTTGTCTGGATCGGATTTGCCTGGCGTCTTTTTCCGATAACAGATTACGCCGGGTGCGCCGGGAACTGGGCCCGAAGGTGTGCACAAGTGCCGGGCCACAAGGTGTATTTGCATTAAAACTCGCCTCCTGGGGATTGCCTTTGCGCGCACCAAACTTTCATTGCGCCCAAGTTCCTATTTCGGAATACGGCGTTACTATCATAACACGGCGCTTTATTGAGCACTGCAATCGACACAATATTGCTGTTCATGTCTGGACGATAGATGACCGGCAGGAGATGCAGCGCCTGATCAGGCTTGGTGTCCACGGCATCATTACCGATCGGCCCAGCCTGCTTAAACAGGTTGCGATTGAAGAAGGCGTGTGGTGAGATTCACCTGTAGACTTGCGGGTTGTTTTAGCCAGGTTTATCGAAGGTCAAAACTTTCGAGAGAAATGCGCGAGATTGCCCCGTCAACTCCAGTCCGGCCTCGACAAACATCTCTTTGAAGTCTTCGACGACATATGTTGACATGTAGGGTTCATAAAACCCGGCGGCGAAGAGCTCCAGCAGGCCATCATATCCTTCAACATCGCCGTGTTGAATTGAATCAACAAAAATAAATCGCCCGCCGGGTTTCAAGACCCTGGCAATTTCGCCCGCGATAGTGCGCCTGACTTTCGGTGGAAGTTCATGGAACAGGTAGATCGAAGTGATCACATCCTGGCTGCCGTCGTTCAGGGGCATGTTTTCGGCGTTGGCCAATATTGTTTTAACGCCTGAATATGGCTTGAGATGGCGGGCGGCTTCTTCCAGATAGGCTTTTGATAAATCCAGTCCAACAACGGCAAGCCGCGGATAGGTTTTTTTAACAAATTGCAAAAACCTGCCGGTGCCACTAGCCACGTCCAACAGGCGCAGAGTGCGTTGATCGCGGTCTTTCATATATTCGTGCATTGAGACCAGCGCTTGCCGGCGCATGGCGTTTGCCGCACCGGTAAACAGCACCTCAACCTGCATATCGTAGAGTTCGGCTGAACCGTCGGTCAGATACCCGCCGGTTTGGAAATGAAAATTCTGCAGAAAATAGCTGGGAAGATTATCAGCCTTTTCAACCTCGCGTACTTCATGAACATTTTTCTCCGCACGGCGGCGGTTGACCTCTGATAAGTCAGTAAAAAATGCCCGGCTTTTGGACAGCATGTTTAAAACACCGCCATCGTGATCCACCGGCAATGCGTAAATACCCTGTTCAGCGTTTTGAACCTCACGTTCAAACAACCCGGACAAATCGGCCATGAGCCGACGCCGGTCGGGAAGTGTAGCTTGCGGGCGAAAAGTATCGCCGGATTTTCTTTTAGGCAGTTGCTGCCGCCTTTGCGCTGCAAGATAATGGCCATAAAACCAGGCAACCCGGGCACCCTGGCGAGCAGTAAAAATAGCCTTGTCCAGTGCAGAAACCATTGTTCAGCATTCATTCTGATCGTAGTTCGCCAAAATACGGTGACTTTAGCATGGGGGAATTTTGCGATTTTTTAAAGGCTAATTTGATCTTTGGGCATGGACCAGGAATTCCTGATTGCCGTCACCTCCGGTAATCGGCGAGCAAATGAGGCCGCGCACTTGCCAGTTCATTTCGCCTTCAAGCCACTGGCTTATCTCCGCACAAACCACGGCCCGCAAACTTTCACTTCGCACGATGCCACCCTTTCCGACGCCCTTACGTCCAACTTCAAACTGGGGCTTTATTAACGCGATCAGATCGGCATTTAGACCAGCCAGAGCCATCGGCCCGGGCAGGGCCAGCTTGAGGCTGATGAAACTCACATCACATACGATGACATCGAGGGCGTGGGGAATGTGTTCTTGGGATAAATCACGGGCATTGACGCCTTCAAGCAAAAAGATATGTGGATGGTTTTGAAGACTGGGGGCAAACTGATTGTGTCCCACATCTACTGCATATACGCATTCAGCTCCCTGATCTATCAACACTTGGGTAAAGCCACCAGTGGAGGCTCCGATATCAGCGGCTATCTTGCCTTTAACATCAACGTGGAAGCGCTCAAGAGCTGCAACCAGTTTGAGGGCTGAGCGCGATACATAGGCAGCGGCGTGATCGGAAACTTCTATACCGCAATTGTGAGCAACCCGCTGCCCCGGTTTTTCAGCTTTGATCCCATTAATGCGCACTTTACCGCGTTTAATCGCATCTAGCGCCCGCGAGCGCGAGGCGAATTGGCCTCGCTCTACTAATAATTGATCAAGCCTTATCCTTTGCTGGGGCATGATAAGTATCAGGCGCGTTTTGGTGCTTCACTCAGCTCTGCCCGACCGAGCGCGGAAAGAACGGTTTCAAAAATTCCTGACGCCGTCAACCCGGCGATTTCATACATGGTTTCCGGTTTGTTTTGGTCAATGAAGGTATCCGGCAATGATAATGTACGAATTTTCAGGCCGCGGTCCAACAGACCCTCACGCGACAGAAATTGCAACACATGGCTGCCAAACCCGCCAATTGCGCCTTCTTCAATTGTTACCAATACCTCATGATTACCCGCCAGTTTTCGGATCAGATCTTCGTCCAGCGGTTTAGCAAACCGGGCATCGGCTACGGTGGTCGAAAATCCATGTGAGTTTAACTCTTCGGCTGCTCCGAGACATTCCTGCAACCGCGAGCCGAAGCTCAACAAGGCAATCGTATTGCCCTCCTGCATTATACGACCCTTGCCCAACTCCAAGGGAATACCCTCCTCGGGCAGATCAACGCCGACGCCTTCACCACGGGGATATCTGAATGCCGAAGGTCCGTCATCTATGGCGCGAGCCGTCGCTACCATATGAACAAGCTCGGCTTCATCTGCCGCGGCCATAACCACAAAACCGGGAAGTGTCGCCAGGAAGGTTGTGTCGTATGCCCCCGCATGGGTTGGCCCATCCGCCCCAACGAGCCCGGCCCGATCAATGGCAAATCTCACCGGCAGACGTTGAATGGCGACATCATGAACGATTTGGTCATAGGCGCGCTGGAGAAAAGTCGAATAAATCGCCGTAAAGGGTTTGTAGCCCTCAGTAGCGAGACCAGCAGAAAAAGTAACCGCATGCTGTTCGGCAATTCCAACGTCGAAACACCTATCGGGAAAGGTTTCTTCGAAAACATCCAACCCGGTTCCTGACGGCATGGCAGCGGTAACAGCGACGATCTTTTCGTCTTTTTGCGCCTCTTTTATCAAACTGTTGGCGAACACCTCGGTATAACTCGGTGCGTTGGGCTTGGGCTTTGCCTGAGCCCCGGTGACCACATCAAACTTTGATACGCCATGATATTTGTCGGCGGAAGTCTCGGCCGGTTCATACCCTTTGCCTTTTTGGGTCACCACATGAACCAGAATAGGACCTTCGGTGGCATCACGCACGTTGCGCAACACCGGCAGGAGATGGTTGAAATTATGTCCGTCGATCGGGCCGACATAATAAAAGCCCAATTCTTCAAATAATGTGCCGCCGGTCCAAAAGCCGCGAGTGAATTCTTCGGCACGAGCGGCCTTGCGCTGTAGCGACTTTGGCAATCTCTTGCTTAGTTGTTTGGCAAAGCTGCGGAAATGACGGTAGGTTCCGCCGGATATGCGGCGGGCCAGATAGGCGCTCATAGCACCCACGGGCGGAGCAATTGACA
>JAJFHR010000168.1 GCA_021775515.1 Hyphomicrobiales bacterium
CTGCAACTTCGGTCCGCGCTGCACTTATTTCGATCAGTCGTCTTGCGGCTCCGGCATAATTGCGCCCGATAGTGTAACCTCCGGATATCCTGTGCACAAAGTACGCTGCACCCGATGGAAAGATATCAACTGGGATGTCCACGAGGTTGAGCGCGAGGAACAAGAAGAAATTGAAGTCGGCGACGTGGTCCTCGAAATCGATGATATGCAAAAGTATTATGAAATTCGCGACCACTCGATTGCCGCGATGATATCTGGCGAGCCACCGCGCCATGTAAAAGCGAATGAATCAATTAATTTCACCGCCCGCGAGGCGGAAACAGTGGCGATCGTCGGCGAATCCGGCTGCGGCAAGTCGACCTTCGCCAAAGTATTGATGGGGTTGGAAACCGCCACCGATGGGGAAGTGCGCATGGGCGGTGAAGACCTCGGTCAACTGGCGGTCGAAGATCGTTCTAACGAACAATTGAGCTCGCTTCAGATGGTATTTCAAAACCCGCACGACACCCTTAACCCCAGCCATACCATCGGCGCCCAGATTGGCCGTGTCATCAAAAGATTTGGGGTTGAAACCGAAAAACATAAAATCGAACAACGGGTAAATGAACTCCTCAATATAGTAAAATTGCCGCTTGATTTTAAAGGCCGCCGCCCCCGTCAACTTTCCGGAGGACAAAAGCAGCGGGTTGGCATCGCGCGGGCCTTTGCCGGAAACCCAGCCATGGTCATCGCGGATGAACCCGTATCTGCACTTGATGTCTCGGTTCAAGCCGCCGTTACCCAGCTCTTGATGGATATTCAGCGTGAACACCGGACAACGTTGTTGTTTATCAGTCACGATTTAAGTGTCGTGCGATATCTTGCAGACCGTATAGTTGTAATGTATCTCGGCCAGATAATGGAACGCGGAACCACTGAAGAGGTATTTTCACCCCCCTATCACCCCTATACAGAAGCTTTGCTGTCGGCAGTTCCGATTGCTGATCCCGACGTTGAGAAACGCGAAATTGTTCTTGAAGGGAATTTACCCTCAGCACTCAATCCACCCAAGGGCTGCCCCTTTTCCACTCGGTGCCAGCATAGTCTTGGCACGATTTGCGAACAGGAGATGCCACCTTTACAGGTTAACAAGGACCGCCATGTAATCGCCTGCCATATCCCCATGGCTGAACTGAAAAAAATGGAACCCGTCATCAAATTGGCGGACGAAAAAGAGCCAAAACCAAAACCGAAAAAAAAGGCCACTCCTCCGCCAGCAAAAAAAACCGCCCCTTCAGTTACAAAGGAAAAGGCTGCCAAACCTGGCAAAACTTCGCCCAAACCCAAGAAGGCGTCGCCAAAACCCAGGCGGCTTCCCGCCTCAAGCGCTCGCACCAAAGATGACCTTAAGGTGATTAGCGGCATCGGCCCTAAGCTTGAAACAACACTCAATGACCTTGGAATTTATAAATACAGCCAAATCGCGGCATGGACAAAAAGCAATGTATCCTGGGTTGACGGACACCTGAAATTCAAGGGCCGGATTGACCGCGATAAGTGGTTAAGCCAAGCAAAAAAATTAGCCAAAGCCTCCTCCAAGACCACCACAAGGAAGTAACATTATGGCTGAACCAACCCGCGTGCGGCGGCGGTCTAATAATCGTGGCGGCTCACGTGCCCAACGCGCTAGCGCAAATATAAAACAACTGCCCTGGCGCAACTTGGAAAATCCATTTCCGCCAATCGATATTTTGACTGCGGACCAGATCGAAGATATCCATAATGCCTCTCTCACTATTCTCGAGGACATTGGCCTCGAAATCCTGTCCGATGAAGCCGCCGACCTCATGAAGGAGCATGGCGCAGACATTTCTTCTGATAAACGCCATGTAAAATTCGACCGTAATCTCATAGCGGAAAAACTAAAACTTGCTCCCTCAGAATTCACCCTTCATGCCAGAAATCCCGCACATAATGTGCACATCGGCGGCAAATCTGTTGCCTTTTGTTCAGTCAGCAGTGCGCCGAATTCGTCCGATGTAGACGGCGGTCGCAGGCCGGGAAACCAAGTCGACTTCCGTAACTTTCTCAGGCTGGGCCAGAGTTTGAATATTATTCATCTCTTCGGCGGCTATCCTGTCGAACCAATTGATATTCATCCCTCAATACGCCATCTTGAATGCAGCTATGATTTCTCCGTTATGTCCGACAAAGTGTTTTACACTTATGCTCTCGGGCGCGAACGCCTCGCCGATGACATTGAAATGACGCGGATCGCCCGTGGCGTAAGTCATGAGCAGATTGATCAACAGCCCAGCATATACAGCACAATAAACTCAAATTCGCCGTTGAAATTTGATGGTCCGATGCTAAACGGCATCCTCGATATGGCCAGGCGCAACCAGGCAATCATTCTCACCCCCTTCACCCTTGCCGGCGCCATGGCACCTGTCACTCTTGCCGGCGCACTGGCACAACAAAATGCCGAAGCCCTTGCCGGCATAGCTCTTGCCCAAATGGCCCGGCCGGGAGCCCCGGTTGTCTACGGCGGCTTTACCTCCAACGTTGACATGCGCTCCGGCGCTCCGGCGTTCGGCACGCCGGAATATACCAAAGCAGCCTTTGCCAGCGGCCAGTTGGCCCGACGCCACAATGTGCCTTACCGCTCATCGGCGGTGAATGCGTCAAACGCCGCTGATGCCCAATCGGCATACGAAACCGAAATGGCACTTTGGGGTGCGGTCATGGGCGGATCTCAGTTGATCAAACACGCCGCGGGATGGCTCGAAGGCGGGCTGTGTGCCTCATTTGAAAAGTTAATTCTTGATGTGGAAATGTTACAGATGATGGCTGAAACCTTCGCACCCATAGAGGTAAATGACGATACCCTGGGGTTGGACTCAATCCGCGAAGCAGGTCCCGGCGGTCATTTTTTTGGAACAGCCCATACCCAAGAGCGTTATGAAACAGCGTTTTATGCACCAATGGTATCAGACTGGCAAAATTTTGAAAGCTGGCAGAACGCCGGATCACTGTCTGCCACGGCGCGCGCCAATACCATTTTTAAACAGCTTCTCAAAGATTATGAGGAACCTGCGATTGACGAGGCGATCAAGGAAGAGCTTGCAGCTTATGTAGCCAAACGCAAAGAAGAGGGTGGCGCACCAACAGATTTTTAAATCAGACCCAAGCTAGTCAGATCAGATTAATTCCATCTATTCAAAAAACCGGCATTATTTTCCGTTACCGTTTCGGCTTTCTTTGACACTCTGGTAAAAATCAAACACTGCCATACCGACAACAAGTATTACGATGATTGTAAAGGGCAGAGCGCTAATGGACTCGGCCAAGCCGAACACAAAAGCCATAAGTATAGCAAGGGCGATAACGCCGGTAATGAAATTATCCATCTTATATCCTTACCTCATGACCTATATCTTTGTCACGCTTCGAGTTTTTTCAGCAGCCACCGTGCAGTCCTGAACAGTCTGGCATCATCACCTTTTTGCGAAACGATCTGCGCGCCAATCGGCAAGCCTTTAGGCCCCTGCAACACAGGCAGATTGATTGCCGGTGTACCACAGAGCGTCCAGATCGTACAAAACCCCGGATTACCAGTAGTCTCTAAACTTGCCGGAGCTTCGCCCGCAGCCGAAGGTGTCAAAATAGCATCGTACTCAACATGGATTTCATCAAGTGCTTCATGAAATTCCACCACCCGGTCCAGGGCACTATTGTAGTCGACCGCTAAAATTTTCTGACCAACTTCAATTCGTTCACAAAGAACGTCAGATAATTTGTCTTTGCCATCGCGGTAAAGTTTAGCGTAACTCTTGGCAATATCAGCATGCATGATCGTACTGTGCACTTGATGGGCATCATCGAACATCTCCGGCAGCCGCACAACGTCCACATTCTCACCAACGTGTTCAATCAATTCCCGCAGCGCATCCTTGGTAGTTTCCTCGGCATCATCCCACACAGGCGTGCGGATAAACGCCAGATGAGGTTCCATCGGAGGTTCCTCGGCCAGGACTTTTGATATCTGTGGCCGCGGCCGCGCACGCATATCCGGATCACGGCTGTCATAGGCCATAATAGCTTCGGCAATTAACGCCAGATCTTCAAGACTTCTGGCAAAAACACCGACTGTATCGAGAAAACGCGACTGTGATAACACGCGGTAGCGGGAAATCAGCCCATGCGATGGCTTGAAACCATATACTCCGCAAAAAGAGGCTGGCCGGATCACCGAGCCGTTGGTCTGGGTTCCCACTGCCAGTGGCACCATACCCGCAGCAACAGCAGCGGCCGAACCGCTTGAAGAACCTCCTGGACTATGTTCCGGATTATGCGGGTTGCGGGTTTTCCCCGGGAAGGAGACCGCAAGTTCTGCTGTGACCGTTTTACCCATAATAATGGCACCGGCTGCACGTAATTGCGATACCAGCGAAGCATCAATAGCCGGAGTATGGCCGCTATGAAGAACAGTTCCATATTCAGTCGGCATGTCGGCGGTATCGATGATGTCTTTAATGCCAACGGGAATTCCATGAAGCGCGCCAAGGTCCATGCCGCGGTGCCGGAATTGATCGGCTTCACGTGCCTGGGCAAGAGCAAGGTCTTGGTCCAGGAATGCCCAGGCGCCGATTGTATCTTCATGCGCCTCAATCTGCTCGAGACAAGCACTGACAACATCTTCCGAACTCAACGCCCCTGCGCCAATGGCCATCGCCAATTGCCAGGCCGTTTGAGGAGCACTGTTTTGTGTTTCGCTGTCTTGGTTCATCAAAGTGCTCACTTACCAAACAAATAATCTGGCAGCCAAAGCGCTAAGCCGGGGAAATTATACATCAACACCATTGTAAAAACGACAATGGCCAGATACGGCATAATACCGCGGAAAATGTCCATCAACTGAATATAATTAGGGGCAACTCCCTTGAGATAGTAGGCAGCCATTGCCATCGGTGGCGTTAAAAACGACGTCTGAAGATTCAGCGCAACCAGCATTCCAAAAAACAGCGGGTCAACATTGAACGTTGCCAGCATGGGCAGGAAGATGGGCACAAAGATAATGATAATTTCGGTCCATTCCAGCGGCCAACCCAAAAGGAAGATAATTGCCTGGGCCAAAATGAGAAAACCTACGGTTCCCAGGTCCAGGGAAATGAACCATTCGCGGATGAGGTCATGCCCGCCAAGGTAGGAAAACACCGAGGCGAAAGTCCACGATCCGACAAACAGCCAGCACACCATTGCTGACGTCTTGGCGGTAAGATAAACGGCCTCCTTCAAATTAGTCCAGGTCAACGTGCGATACATTGTGGCCAACATCAGCCCGCCAAAAGCACCAACGCCCGCTGCTTCCGCCGGTGTTGCCAGACCTGCCAGGATAGCGCCCAGAACACTTAAAATTAGCACGGCAAGCGGAACAAACGACGTCAGCAGTTGCCATAATATTTCACTGCGCGGCGGAATATCCTCCTCGCGCGGTTTTGGCGCCAGTGACGGGTCCAACCACGCTCTTGTCACCACATAAACCATATACAAACCGGCCAGCAGCAATCCGGGGAACATGGCTGCGGCGTAGAGCCTCAAGGGCGATATTTCAGCGATGGCCGAATAGACAATCAACATAATTGACGGTGGAATGAGAATGCCAAGGCAGCCCCCGGCACAGATCACACCACATGCGTATCTGTGATCATACCCTGCCTTGAGCATAGCCGGCAGGGCCAGCATTCCCATCAAGGTGACAACCGCGCCGATAATGCCGGTCGCGGTAGCAAAAATAGCACAGGTCGCCAACGCCGCCAGCGCCATCGAGCCTGGTGTATTCCGGGCAACAAGTTGAATGGTGTAAAACAGCCGATTAACGATGTTAGCCCGCTCGACCACGTACCCCATAAATAAAAACAACGGGACCGCAACCAGCACATCGTTCGACATCACCGAAAACGTATTTTGCACAAATAGGTCGAATATTCGGTTGTCGAAAATCGTATCCATGCGCAAGGCATCGTAGTAGGCGTAATAGCCAAACGCTAGCCCCATGGCGATAAGAGTGAAAGCAATCGGAAAGCCTAGCAGAACCATAAAAATGAACAGGCCAAGCATGATTATAGCAATTTGAGGATCTGTCATTTTGTTGATTCCAGGCCGCTAAGTTCTTCGTGTTCTTGCATAAGAATGGTCTCAGTTTCCTGGACATCGTGTAGACGTTTTGGCCATTCACCGGTTTTAATACACAAAACACATCGTACTGCTTCGGCAATTCCTTGCAAAAGAACAAGGGTGCCGGAGACCGGTATAAGCGTTTTAAAGAAATAAATCTGAATTCGCGTCGGGCTGCTCCAACTGACTTCCTTGTAAAACCAGGAATCAGCAGCAAAGTTGTAACCGTAATACATCAGGGCGAGCGCACCAGGAGCGAGAAACAAAATATAAAGGGCTAGGTCAATGGCTGCCTGCCCCCGCCGCGGGATCAGGCGATAAATAACATCACCGCGCACATGAGCATCTTGCGAAAGTGCATAGGCACCCGCCATCATGAAAAGGGCACCATACATTTGCACGCTCATATCAAACGCCCACACAGTTGGAGCATTCAGCACATAACGAACAAACACCTCGTAGCACGTGGAGAAGGTCAAAATAACGATGCACCAGCCAAAGGCCTTCCCCACCCAGGCGCTTAAGCTATCAATAAAATGAAGAAGTCTGGTCATATCCGCATCATAGATTATGGGTCAATTTACCCAATTATCCGGGCCAAAACCCAAAAATTCAAGGCATTAAAATGGGGCGGCGAAATTCTTGCCGCCCCATTTTATTTGCTTTGCTATAAAGTCAATTCAGAAAACAACTCTACAGCTTACCGAAATAATGCTCATAAGCACCACGATAGTTAGGTGCATTATTAAGCGCATAAGCACCATGGCGCTGGGCCCATGCCTTTTGAGAATCGATCACCTTCTTAAAGAAGGGGTCTTTTTCGTTAAACTGTTTAACGATCACATCCCAGGCTTTGAGCTGAGCATCCATGATGCTATCCGGCGTCCGGAAAACATTCACCCCATGCTCTTTTTTCAACACCACGAGGTCTTGTGAATAACGCTCCATGGCTTTCCATGCCATATCTGAAGAGGCTGCTTCAGATGCATATTCCAAAATAGCCTGAT
>JAJFHR010000169.1 GCA_021775515.1 Hyphomicrobiales bacterium
AGGCTCGGCAGAACCGTCATTGTCTGACCCTTTCTCACGCCGCCATGACCATGGCAGGACCGACCGGGATAATGCCCGAGGGGTTGAGGGCTTTGATCGAGTAGTATCCAGCCTTGATATGATCGAAATTCACCGTTTCAGCGATGCCGGGTATTGCCAGAATTCGATTTGTATAGGCGTTCAGCGCGGTGTAATCCGACACCCGTTTTATGTTGCATTTAAACAGGCCATGATAGGCGGCATCAAATCTAATAAGAGTGACGAACAACCGAATATCGGTCTCAGTCAATCGCTCACCAAACAAATATTCCCGCCCGTCAGAAAGACGCGCCTCCATTGCTTCAAGCGTCGAAAACACGCCAAAGACCGCTTCATCATAGGCTGTTTGACTAGAGGCAAACCCAGCCCGGTAAACGCCATTATTGAGGCGCTCATATAATTCCGGGTTCAAGGCATCAATTTCCGCTGCTAGGTCTTGGGGATAAAGATTTACGGTTTCATCGCCAAATGCATCAAATGCCGAATTCAACATGCGAACGATATCAGCGGATTCATTATTGACAATCGTGCCACGCTTTTTATCCCACAGCACCGGCACCGTGGCCCGGCCGGTAAAGACCGGATCGGCATCGGTATAAATTTCATGCATGAATTTAGCACTCATCAGCGGATCTTTTTGCGCGCCAGGATAAGTGCCGAAGCTCCAGCCCTGATCGCTCAGAGCAGGTTCGACCACCGTTACATCTATAACCGTTTCAAGCTTTTTTAATTTCCGGACCATTAAGGTCCGCGACGCCCACGGGCAGATTAACGCGACATAGAGGTGATACCGCCCAGCCTCAGCTTTAAAGCCGCCTTCGCCACTTGGCCCGGCATCGCCCGTCGGCGTAACCCAGTTGCGAAAACTGGAGCTTTGCCGAACAAAACGACCCGCATCATCTTTGGATTGAACCGGGTGCCAGTCGGCTGTCCATTTCCCGTTCACAAGCATCTTAAACTCCATTCAAATTACGACGTGTTATTGTTAAGGCTGGCAGCTAATCTCAAGATGAGAGCCTTTCAACAAAATCATGCTGTTTTAGTATCGGTCAAAAACTTCGGCGCACCAACGGCATGCGCGCCGTCACCGAGCAGGGATTGGATAACGAGAGCTGCTGCCCAAAAAGCGGGAAATTCCCAGCCACCGCCCTCATTGCTGAACAACCAGCCGTTGCCGGCATGTACAAAGATAATCGCACCCGCAAGAATTGGGATCAGCGCTAGGGACACCCAGCGTGTCATAAACCCGGCAATCAGGGCAATGCCACCGGCAACTTCCGCGACAATGGTTAGATAGGCAAGAAACCCCGGCAGACCCAGTGAGCCGAAAAACCCGGCCGTGCCCGCAGGGGTAAAAACAAAGATTTTTAATCCGGCATGTGCGAGGAAAAGTACGCCGAGCGAAACACGCAGGCCAAGGGCTGCGTAGGGAGCATTTTTAACATCAATCATGAGATTTCTCCTTGATAGGACCAAAAAAATAGCCTCAATAAGCAAACCAACCTGCGCCGTGTTCAATTCAGGCAAACACGATTTTCAACTTGGTTTTGGACAATTACTGTTGCTTGACCAAAGAATGGCATTTCTCATTATGTTGATAAAGACTGGTGTTGACGAATGATAATCAACATGACATTGATAATTGATGGACACGATTGTCGGAATGCGAACCTTTGTCACTGTCGTCACCGCTGGCACCTTTACCTCGGCCTCCCAGCGGCTGGAAATGTCAACCGCACTGGTCAGCAAATATATAGGCCAGTTGGAGGAACGCCTTGGTGCTCGGCTTTTAAACCGGACCACACGTTCGTTGGCCCTAACCGAGATAGGCAAGGTATATTTCGACCGCTGTCAGCAGATCATCGATGACATTGATGAACTGGAGGCGATCGTTAAAGACCAGCGCTTGGCGCCGAGCGGCAGACTGATCATCGCAGCTCCCGTCACTTTTGGTGAAATGTATCTGACCCCGGCGATTGCTGACTTTCTTGAGCAACAGCCTGCCATTACTATCGATTTACGGCTAACAGACCGCTTTGTCGGGATTGTCGAGGAGGGCGTCGATATCGCCATCAGGATTGCTGAACTTGAAGATTCAACCCTCATCGCCCGTCGGCTGGCCCCGGCGCGCATCGCCATTTGCGCGGCACCATCCTATTTGCAGCAGCACGGCAACCCCAAAACACCTAGCGAATTGATCGGTCATGACTGCATCGTTGACACCAATTTTAGAAACGGAGCGATGTGGCCGTTCGTGATAGATGGCAAACGCGAAACCATTAAAGTTGAAGGCCGTTTTTCTGTGAATAGCGCAGCAGCAGCCCGCCAGATGCTGCTGAGGGGAGACGGTATTGGCCTCATTCCTACCTATGCGGTGGGTGAAGACATAAAACAGGGGCGGCTTGCTGTTATGCTCGAAAAGTTTGAAACAACCAATTTGGGGATTTATGCGGTCTATGCGCATAACCGCCATCTCGCAGCCAAGGTCCGCGCTTTCATAAATTTCATGGTCAAGGAATTTGGTCCCCTGCCTGAGTGGGACCGGTTCTGAGCGAAAAATAAATTCAATCAGCTTATTTGAGACTGAATTTTGGCCGTTGATTGGGCAGTCCTGGCACAGCAGCGGGAATATCTTCCCCCTCGGCGGCAGTTTCAGAAGTTATTTCTTCGCCATCCTCATCTGTTTCATCCAGATCACCGATCGGTTCAAGGTCATTGCGGGTCCACCAATACCAAAACCCATGCGCACGTAACCAACGCTCGACCCGGGCAAGATCATTCCATTCGCGGCCAAAGCCCCGGGCACTGTTAACCCGGCCCAATTGACCATCGACATAAATCAATACACCCCAGGCAAACGGATGTTTGTTTTGATCGCCAAACCCGCCGCCTTGTTGTTGGCGATGAACTCGGTAAACCACTGGAAAATCCCCCAGCCTGCCAGCCTGGCGCAAAAAAGCCAAATCCGACTGCGTGACTGTCGTGGTTACCCCGAGGGCTACATCTTGATCCATGGTGTTGA
>JAJFHR010000170.1 GCA_021775515.1 Hyphomicrobiales bacterium
TCCCGGAGTTTGGCGTGAGCCCGAAGGATTGCGGGAAAAACACCAGCATGACGCCGCCAGCTAACATTCCCACTGCTAAACAGGCAACAATGATAAAGGAGGGGCGCATAGGGATTTTCCGCGATACATCAAGTTTCGAATTGATATATGCAAGCAGATGAAACTTGGTGCAATAGACAATTTGTCACGTTTCTTTTACTTGCTAGCACCAAAATTCAAAACGTTGAGCCGCTATTGAAGAAGTTATGTAATTTCGGTAATACGGAATGGATTTTAAGCATTAGTGCGCGAACAGGCGATACTGATAAGCGCTTCAACAGAATCTAGAGCCTATGAGACCAATTCCCAGATTTACCGAACATCCCAAAATTAGGCGGCTGTCGATTGGGTCCAGCCAGCCGTTGCTTCATCGCCTGCGGATGCAAACATTGATTGCCCTGCGATGGATTGCCATTGTGGGGCAGACAATGGCGATCTTAATCGTGTATTTTGGCTATGGATTTCCGCTACCATTGTGGGAATGTTTGATAGTTATTTCGCTCTCGGCGTTCCTTAATCTCTTTTTGGCTCTTCGTTACGGGTCCAATGTGCGGCTCAAGGACCGCTATGTTGCCCTGCTGTTGAGTTTTGATATCGTTCAACTTGCCCTGCTTATTTACCTGACCGGCGGATTGGCAAATCCATTTTCTCTTCTGTTTTTGGTGCCGGCCACAATTTCAGCCTCGACAATCAAAATCCACTACACTTTATGGCTCGGACTGCTCACCTTGATAAGCATTACCCTATTGATTCCCTTTCACCTGCCTCTGCCCTGGAGTGGCGGAAGCGACATTAAACTGCCATTTATCTATCTCCTGGGCATTTGGGCCGCTCTTGTATGTTCGATGTTATTTTTGGGTGCCTATTCCTGGCGGATTGCCGATGAGGCGCGCGAAATGGCAGACGCTCTGTTTGCAACCGAAAAAGTATTAGCGCGTGAACAACAGCTCACAGCCTTGGACGGATTGGCCGCAGCTGCAGCCCATGAATTGGGTACACCTTTGGCAACCATCGTTTTGGTGGCCAAAGAGTTGCAGCGCGAAATTCCAGAAGGAATTGACGCGTCGGAAGATCTCGATTTGTTGTTGAGCCAGACGATACGCTGTCGAAAAATATTGGCAAATCTTACCGGGGGAGACCACCCGGGTGACGAATTGTTCGAACGCGTCGAGCTAGATGCAATGCTGGCAGAGGTGATTGAACCTTATGATGGTGACATTCCGGTTAAACTGGTAAGGCTGGCCAGCGACCCGCCAGGATTAGCCACACCGGTTGTCACTAGGAGCCCCGGAATTCATTTTGGATTGGATACATTTGTTCAAAACGCCGTTGGTTTTGCAAATAGCAAAGTTCTTGTTAAAACCCATTGGACCAACGATAAAATTGTGGTCGTAGTTGAAGATGACGGACCGGGTTTTTCGCCCGCGGTGTTTGATCGCCTGGGTGAGCCTTATGTGACAACTCGACCGGTTGATCCGGAGGGTATAAGTTCGCCGGAAGAAGAGGGCATGGGATTAGGGTTTTTTATTGCCAAAACTCTACTTGAGCGCTCGGGAGGAAAACTGGTTATCTCCAGCCAAACGCCTCCTGACCATGGGGCAGTAATTACGGTCACATGGCCTAAGGAGGCAATTATCGCTGAAGCAATGGTCACAGAAACTGAAATTTCATAGGATTGTTTTTATTTCCGATTACGTATCTTATTGGTGAATTGCCCGACGAGATTGAAAGTTGAGAATGTCAGAAATCAAAGAGACCGACCACGAGGTGGAGGGAGAGGAAAAGGCGTCACTTCTGATTGTCGAAGATGACAGGCCTTTTCGTGAGCGCCTAAAGCGGGCCATGCAGCAAAGAGGATTTTCCGTTACGGCTGTTGAAACTGTGAAAGAGGGTGTTTTTGCCGTGCTTTCAACACCGACCGATTATGCCGTTGTTGATATGCGCCTGGAAGATGGCAGCGGATTGGATGTGCTGGAGGTTCTGGCCCAGACCCATCCAAACGCCCGTGCCGTTGTACTTACAGGGTATGGCAATCTGGCAACCGCCGTATCAGCTATAAAACTTGGAGCAATTGATTATCTTGCCAAACCAGCCGATGCCGATGATGTTTATGCAGCCCTTATGGCCGACCCTCAGGCAAAAGCGGACCCTCCGGTAAACCCGATGTCGGCCGACCGTGTTCGATGGGAACATATTCAGCGTGTTTTTGAATTGTGCGACCGCAATGTTTCAGAAACCGCCCGCCGGCTAAACATGCACAGGCGTACGCTTCAACGCATTCTGGCTAAGCGTGCGCCGCGCTAATCAGCCCATGCGTTTCTATCCTGATGGATCATAAATCGGAGGCACCGGGGTCAGAATATCCCTGCAGCCTAAGAGCTGCGGCACGGGCAAATCTTAACATTAGCGCTTTGCGCCGGGCGGCCGCCAGCTTGTGTTCCGGTGCTTCGCGAATGACTTCCGCACCATACTTATCGGCGATAATCAAACCGGTATCTTCAGGCAGAATTTCCATCGGCATGTCTGATGCCACCGCAAAAAACAAATGATCGCAATACTCCCGGTATTCAGGCCATTTCTGGTCGGCTCTAAAATCGGCAACGCTAGATTTAATCTCGGCAATCCATATCTCGCCGGACGGACCCAGCGCAACAATATCGGCGCGGCGGCTGTTTTTAAGCGGCAGTTCACACAGCGTAACAAACCCAAGCGTTTTCAGCATACGGCATAGGCCGCGCTGAATAGCGGCGGCCTGCAGTGATTGACGCCCATCCAGGATGATCAGTTCATCACTGCCATCAAATATATTTTCAGGTTCAATACTCATTTAACAAAGAACGATAAAGATCAATCGTCGTTGAGACAACCTTGTCAACTGCCAGGGTTGAAACGGCAAACTCCCTGGCGTTTTCACTTAGCTCGTCGCGCAGCTGTCTATTTTCGATAAGTCTGCCGAGACTGTCCGTTAATCTATCGCCGTCACCGGGCGGTATTAAAAAGCCTGTTTTGCCCTCTTTGACTAAAGCCCGGCACCCAGGAATGTCGGTAGCAACGATAGCAAGGCCTGCCGCGGCTGCCTCCACTATTGCTTTAGGCGCGCCTTCGCCGTATTCGGATGGCATGCACAAAATTGAAGCTTGCGCCATAACTTCCGCCATGTCTTCACAATATCCCCACCATTCAACAACACCACTCTTGTGCCAGGCCCGAAGCTCAACTTCGGGAATTGCCGTTGGTTTGGATTTATCAGGCGTGCCGCACAATACAAAGCGGGCTTTGGCCCCGGCTTCTTTGAGTTTGCCAGCGGCCTCTACGAATGTCCGGACGCCTTTTTCTTCAATCATTCTGGCAGCAAACAGGACTATCGGCAGGCCCTTGCGTTTTTGCGGTTTTGGTTTGAATTCTTCAACATCAACACCCGCACCAGGTATAACGATAATATTATTCGGTTTAATGCCATATTGTTCAACTAAAGTTTGGGCATCATCGGCGTTTTCAATGATGACACGCGAGCGCGGGTTGGTGAACGAGCGCTTCAGCATCGGTCTGCACAGAGCTCGCAGCACAGGTTGCGTGTTGGGAGTTCCAAACACCGAACCCAGTCCCATTACAGCATTGACAACGGGGATATTGTGATGCCGGGCCAACAAGAAGCCAGCCACCATAATGGGCTTGAAGGTGATGCATTCGGCAATGTCAGGTTTAAGGTTTTCCAATAATTTTTGCGTACTCCGATAGGCGGTAATTTCGAGATCTGGCCGTGCCACCCCACGCACCAGCGGCCAATTATGCCAGGTAATGCCATCTGTTGGTGGCGCGGTGCTACCATTGCGAACAGCCACATGCACATCAAATCCGGCGGCTACGGCGCCGGCGGCAAAGGCGTTTCGGTGACTCAGAAAAAAGGCGAGGTCATTAGAAAAATACAACAGCTTCGGTTTGGAGTGAACCATGAAAGGATACGCAATCAGTTATTTAATCTTGGTTTCAAAGGCTTGTAGCCTGGAAGGTATCGCAGGCGTTTATCCCGCCATCCTTAAAACCACGTCTAAACCATCTCGACCGCTGCGCAGAGGTGCCGTGGGTGAAAGAATCGGGTG
>JAJFHR010000018.1 GCA_021775515.1 Hyphomicrobiales bacterium
CTTGCTGATAATCAGGACCGCATGGATGAATATAGGTTTTATGCCGGAGTGGCCAAGACCATTGGCGTTGACGTCAACTTTTTGAGCCCGGAACAGGTTAAGGAAATCTGGCCGTTGTGCGATACGGACGGATTGATCGGGGCGATCCAGCACAAAGACGATGGCTATATTCAGTCGGCTGATCTGACGCAGGCGCTGGCCAGAGGTGCGCGCAATGGCGGTGGTGAAATTTATCGCAATACCCGTGTGCTTGGGCTTGAGCAACAGCGTGATGATAGCTGGCTGGTGAAAACCGATAAAGGTGACATCAAATGTGATCATGTGGTTACAGCCACCGGCAATTTTGTCCGGCAGACGGGAGAAATGCTGGGGCTTGATATTCCGGTTATTCCAGTTGAACACCAATATATCGTCACCGAACCTCATCGCGATATCGTGCAGCGCCAAAAGGATGGTTTACCCGAGATGGGCGTGCTGCGCGAATCGGATGCCTCTTATTACATGCGCGAAGAAAACGGTGGTCTGATCCTCGGGCCTTATGAGGCCGGTGCCCCGTGCTGTTATGTAGACGGCCCGAGCGACGATGCCGAATATGAACTTTTCCAGGAAGATCTCGAGCGGCTTGAACCGCATATAGAAGCGGCGATGAAGCGTGTCCCGGCTTTTGCTGAAGTCGGCATCAAGAGAGTTTACAACGGTGCTATTTGTTATACGCCAGACGGCTCGCCCATCATCGGCCCGGCGTGGGGAAAAAAGAACCTGTGGCTCAATGAAGGTCACAGCTTTGGCATTACGGCAGCGGGCGGTGCAGGCTGGCAACTGGCTGAATGGATTGTCGATGGCGAGCCGACAATTGACATGATGGGCGTTGATCCGCGCCGCTTTGGCCCTTATGCCTCGCGCGGCTATCTCAAAACCAAAAACGAAGAAGCCTATCGCAATGTCTTTGTTATTCATTACCCCGATGAAGAACGTGGTGACGCTCGGCCCTTAAAGCAGACACCGTGTTATGACCGCATGAAAAATCTCGGCGCGGTGTTCGGTCAGGTCTATGGCTGGGAGCGGCCCAATTGGTTTGCGCCACAAGGTGTAGAAGCCCGTGATGAGTGGAGTTTCCGGCGCACTAATTATTTCGAACATGTTGGTAATGAATGCAGGCATGTCCATGAAAAAGTTGGGCTTTTGGACATGAGCGCATTTTCGAAATACCGGGTTTCGGGGCCGGGTGCTGAAGCCTGGCTCGATAGTCTTGTCGCTAATCGAATCCCCAAGTCAATCGGGCGCATTGGTCTATGCCACATGTTGTCGCAAAACGGCGGCGTGCGGTCTGAATTTACGATTTACCGGATGGGGGATGAAGAGTTTTATCTGGTCTCCGCCGGAGCAGCGGAGCGCCATGATTATGATTACCTGCAAAAACTGGTGCCTGATGATGGAAGTGTCTCGGTTCAGGTTGTTACGTCGCAATATGGTGTTTTGGTGCTTGCCGGGCCGAGTTCACGCGCCTTGCTGCAAAAATTGACCGACACTGATTTATCGAATGAAAAATTTCGCTGGCTGAGTGGTAAGTTCATCAATGTCGGTTGTGCCCAGGCCCATGCCTTGCGGGTCAATTTTGTCGGTGAGCTTGGCTGGGAATTACACCATCCAATCGAAATGCAAAATTACATTTTTGATCAGTTGATGGCGGCGGGTGAGGAGTTTGACCTCAAGCCCTTTGGCATTCGGGCGATGGACAGTTTGCGGCTGGAAAAATCCTATCGGTTGATCCCGCGTGAATTATCAATTGAATATTCAGCGCTTGAATCAGGGCTGGACCGTTTTGTTCATCTCAATAAGGGGGCCTTCATCGGCCGTGATGCGTTGGTGGAATGGCAGCAAAAAGGCTTTGCCAACAGTTTCGTTACGATGGAAGTTCATGGGGTGAGTGATGCCGATGCCCGCGGCTCCGAGCCGATTTTCGATGGCGACAGACTTGTTGGCCGCGCCACCAGCGGCGGGTATGGCTGGCGTTTGGGTAAAAGTCTGGCCTTGGCCATGGTCGAGCCGGGATTGGCCAAACTGGGTCAGGATTTGGAAATCGAAATTCTCGGTGTACGCCATAAGGCAACGATTATCGAAGAATCACCTTTTGATCCTGACAATGAGCGCCTGCGGTCCTAATCAAACCGCTACACCACGTCATCCCGCACTAACGTTGCCACACCAGCAGTTGATTGTTGGCCGGCATGGCAAAGTCGTGCTTAAGGCTTAAGCCTTGTTTGTTTGCCAATCTGTCAACTTCTTCAAAGTCGCGAACGCCTCTTTGCGCATCACCCTGTTTGAGCCATTGATCAAAACGCGCATTGCTTTCGGTGGTGAAGTTGCCGTTGTATTTATACGGGCCATAAAGACATAAGATGCCGCCTTGATCGAGAATTTGCCCAACGCCGTCAAACAGATGTTCGACGCGGGTCCAGGACATGTAGTGGACAACGTTGGCGCTGTAGATTGCATCGCACGATGAAAGCGGCCAGGGCTGGGATGAGACATCGAGTGCCAGAGCATTTTCAACATTTTCAGGCGCTTCCTGGGTCAGGCGTGTGTTCAAAACGTTAAGGTTTTCAGCAAGTTCGCTAGGTTGCCAGGTAAGGTGAGACAAATGCTGGGCCATGTGAACCGCATGCTGACCGCTGCCGCTGCCGATTTCGAGCAAAAAAGAAGCGTTTTTCAAAACGCTGGAAAGCTTGTCGCAAATATGGACTTTATTGTTTTCAGCAGCTTGTGAAAACGCAATCATGAATTTGTCTTTCGGTTTGTGATTGGCGATCAGCTATCTTGAATGTTAGAGATAACATCATGACATACTCGTCTTTATCAGAATTGGTAAATCAAATTAATGAGGGGGCGTTAATAGCGCTGCCGGCTGAATACAGTTACGTGCCGATGGAACTTGTCCGCGGCCTTATCCGGGCACGGCGCAAAAATCTGCATCTTTTGTGCGTGCCCATCGGCGGACTTGCCACCGATATGCTGATTGGCGCGGGCTGCCTCAAAACGCTGGAAGCTGCCGCGGTAAGCCTGGGCGAAGCTGGACTGGCGCCAAGATTTACCGCCGCCGCGATAGATCAGTCCTTAACCATCAAGGATGCCACTTGTCCGGCAATTCATTCAAGCCTGCAGGCGGCGGAAAAAGGCGTGCCGTTTATGCCTTTGGGGGGGATTATCGGCTCTGACCTGGTAACTCATCGAAAAGACTGGCAGGTGATTGACGATCCTTTAGCAAATGGCAATGGTCGCATATTATTGCTTCCCGCTATTAAACCGGATTTTGCTTTATTCCATGCACCTCTGGCAGACCGAGAAGGCAATGTCTGGGTGGGTAAAAGGCG
>JAJFHR010000171.1 GCA_021775515.1 Hyphomicrobiales bacterium
CGGCCATCCATAACATTCACAGGTCCGCCGTCGGGATGGTCGCCCAACTCTTTAAGCGCGGTAGCTGCCTTGCGGCCTTTGGCGGCCTTTTCTGCAATGACAGTTACAGCCCGGTTGATGCCGACGGTAAATACTTCATCATAGCTGTCCAGATTGGCATAAACCCCCTGGTGCAACACAAAGGGTCCATAACGTCCCAGGCCTGCGGTAATCATTTTACCAGTTTCCGGGTGAATGCCGACATCGCGGGGCAAGGAAATCAATCGCAAGGCCTCCTCATAAGTGAATGTCGCAGGATCAGCCCCCTTTGGCAAACCAGCGCGTTTCGGCTTTTCACCGCTTTCACTATCACCCATTTGCAGATAAGGACCAAAGCGGCCTGATTTTAGTGAAATTTCCAAACCTGTCTCAGGTTCAATTCCCAGCACACGGTCGGCCCCACTGCCATTGGCCGCATCTTCCCCAACTTCGGAGAACTGGCGGGTGAATTTACATTCAGGATAGTTGGAACAACCGATGAAGGCGCCAAAACGTCCGACCTTGAGGCTTAACCGGCCATCGTCGCATGTGGGGCATTTTCGCGGGTCGCCGCCATCACCGCTATCCGGGAAAATGTGTGGCCCTAACACCTCATTTAGGGCATCAAGAACGTGGGTAACGCGCAACTCGGAAATTTCGCCCACGGCCTTGTTGAATTCCTCCCAAAATTCCTTCAGCACCTGTCTCCAGGCAATGTCGCCGTTTGAAATCTTATCGAGTTTTTCTTCCAGGCTGGCGGTAAAGTCATATTGCACGTAACGGGCAAAAAAACTTTCAAGGAACGCGGTGACCAGGCGACCCTTGTCTTCAGGTATCAGGCGTTTTTTTTCGAGCCGGACATATTCCCGGTCGCGCAGGACGGTGAGCGTGGAGGTGTATGTCGACGGTCTCCCAATGCCAAGTTCTTCCATGCGCTTGATCAATGTGGCTTCGGTATAGCGTGGCGGAGGTTCGGTAAAATGCTGGTTTGGCAACAGCTGTTTCAGGTCAACCTTTTCACCCTTCGCCATCCGCGGCAGGCGTTTGGCGTCTTCATCGCCGCTATCATCATCCTGACCTTCCTGATACAGCGTCAAAAAGCCGTCGAACAACATGACCGAACCTGTTGCCCTGAAGCCGTAGCCGGTGCCACCGGAGGTGTTGGCGGTAATATCTACTGTGGTTCTTTCAACCCGCGCGCTTTCCATTTGGCTGGCAATGATGCGCTTCCAGATGAGATCGTAAAGTTTAAGCTGATCAGCATCCAGGGAAGCGGCGATGGTTTTGGGCAACCGGGACAGTTCAGTGGGACGAATGGCCTCATGCGCCTCCTGGGCGTTTTTGGCTTTGGTCTTGTACATGCGCGGTGAGGCGGGCAGGTAATCATCGCCAAATTCTCCGGTGATAACCTGGCGGCAGGCAAATACTGCTTCATTGGCAATCTGCACACCATCGGTACGCATATAGGTGATCAAACCCTGTGTTTCGCCATTAATCCGCACCCCTTCATAAAGCTGTTGGGCAATTCGCATGGTGCGGGCGGAAGAAAACCCCAACTTGCGCGAAGCTTCCTGTTGCAAGGTAGAGGTGGTAAACGGTGGATAGGGGTTGCGCCTTTGCGGTTTGCTTTCAACACTGTCGACGAGGAAATTACCATTCTCAAGAGCTTTGACGATTGTTTGTGCTGAGGTTTCATCGGGCAGGGCAAATTTGTCCAGCTTCTTACCGGCGGCAGAATAAATTCGGGCGGAAAATTTATTTTTTTCCGCCGTTTCCATATTCGCTTCTATTGTCCAGTATTCTTGGGATTTGAAAGCCTCAATCTCCATTTCACGTTCGCACACCAATCGCAGCGAGACAGACTGCACCCGGCCCGCCGAACGCGCACTTGGCAACTTTCGCCATAACACCGGTGACAATGTGAAACCGACAAGGTAATCAAGTGCGCGTCGCGCCAGATAGGCATCAACCAGCGGCACATCAATATCACGGGGATGTTTCATCGCTTCAAGAACCGAAGATTTGGTTATGGCATTAAAAACCACCCGTTCAACAGCGACGTTTTTAAGCGCTTTCTTTTTTTCCAAAACTTCCAGAACGTGCCAGGAAATAGCTTCACCCTCGCGGTCGGGGTCAGTTGCCAAAATAAGTTTTTCAGCACCCTTTACCGCTGAAGCAATTTCGCTCAGGCGCTTGTTGGATTTGGGATCGACGGACCAGTTCATGGCAAAATCATGGTCAGGATCAACTGATCCGTCCTTCGACGGCAAATCACGAACATGACCATAGGAGGCCAGAACCGTATAATCAGGCCCGAGATACTTGTTAATCGTTTTAGCTTTGGCGGGCGATTCTACGATGACAACATTCATAAGTTTAAAAGCAATTCTATAATCATTAAAAACAATAGCGTCTGCCGGATTAGGGACGCGCGGCCATCAACGCCCCGGCAAAGACCGATTGATGGATGGCGCCAGAACATGGTGAAATCTATCGATGATGTCAATTATCTCGCGTGATTTTTGAATCAGAAATTATCTAATTAGTCAAAATTCTTGGGAATTTCAATAATTTCAAACCACACAAAATATATGTATAAAAAATAAAATATAACGAATCAGTTTAAAATAGTGCTTTGGTCAATAAAAAATTATTCTTGGATAATATATATACAATCTATAATTGTGTTAATTAAAAAAACACACGTTTAAATAAATAATCGATATTAGGTAAAATATAGAAAATACGATGAACCACCGATTCAATAGCACCATCAACTAGGTAAAAAACCATGGCAAGAACATCAAAAAAAGAGAATGTACAAGTTGATACTAAAAACAAGCTGCGAGTGCATACCTCTCTGCAGGGCGTCCAGCGGCTCGATCAAAGAAATATGAACGGACTGCCGCCAGGATCGGGATTGGCCAGAAATCAGTCGGAAGCAGCGGAATATATCTCTGAAATGCTGGTTGTATTACGGAA
>JAJFHR010000172.1 GCA_021775515.1 Hyphomicrobiales bacterium
GTTGATAATTTTCCGCGGACAACGGCAGTTATAAATACCTTGACCCTGGCCGCTGCCATGGTTTTTGTCCGCGTATTTTACCGACTGATACGCGAACGCCGTCTTGCCGACGTTTTTGGAAAACTTGCCGATACCAATACCGCATTGCGCGAACCGGTGTTGTTGGTGGGCAGCGGCAACGAGGCCGAAGCCTTTATCCGCCATACAGAGCGAGATCTTGGTGGACCCTATGTAGTTGTGGGTATTTTGACGCGACGGCCACGAATGGTCGGTACCTGGTTGCGCGGTATACCGATTTTGGGCCAACTCAGCGACCTGGAGTATGTGGTCAATAAACTGGCGAAAGATGGCATGCGCCCTTTGAGCCTTATTATTGCTGGTTCGGATGTTCCCGGAATTAATGTTCAAGAACTTTTTCATGCCGCCTTACCTCTCGCCTTAACGATCCGGCGGCTGTCGAGACCTGATGAATTTAAAGGACCGCACGCAGATAAATTTGAGGTGGGACCACTCGCTCCTGAAGACCTTCTGCGGCGTCTTGAGGTGCCTTTGGAGATGCACCGGATACACAAGATGATCGAAGATCACCGAATTCTTGTCACTGGTGCGGGCGGGAGCATTGGTGCAGAGCTGGTTACTCAGATTGCAGAACAGGGACCACGGCAACTGACACTTCTTGATACGTCAGAACACAATCTTTATTCGATCGATAAAAAACTTAACCAACTTGATTATGAGTTCGAGTGGGATTGTGTCATTGGAGACATTCGCGATCGCGAAAACATGTTGCGCATTTTTAGAAAATTCAAACCCGATATGGTATTTCATGCCGCAGCATTAAAACACGTGCCGATGTTGGAATGTAACCCCGAAGAAGCCGTTTTGACGAATGTGGTCGGTACCAAAAATGTCGCAGATGCCTGTGTTGAAACCGGTGTGTCATCAATGATTTTGATATCTAGTGACAAGGCTGTATCACCTGTCAATGTCCTGGGCGCTACCAAAAAAATCGCTGAATCTTATTGCCGCGGTCTTGATGCAGACATGGAAAAAACCGGTGGCACAAAAATCATGACTGTGCGTTTCGGCAATGTATTAGGCTCTAGCGGTTCCGTTGTACCCTTGTTTAAGGAACAAATCGAACGAGGCGGCCCACTCACTATAACAGATCCTCATGCAACGCGTTATTTGATGACCACGCGTGAAGCCGTTCAACTCATAATTCAGGCGTGTTTATTGTCCAACAGCAGTCGTGAAACACATGGCATTATTGTGTTGGATATGGGAGAGCCGGTAAAAATTCTCGACCTCGCCAATCAACTCATAAGGCTGGCCGGGATGCGCCCCGGGGAGGATATTGCCCTTGAGACGATAGGTCTTCGTCCTGGAGAACGGCTGCATGAGCAGCTTTTCGATGAAACGGAAGTTTCGGCAATGACTGAAAATGAAAACCTGTTTCTTGCCAAATCTAATGTGCCTGATTTTGGAATTACCAATCGATATATTGAATCGCTGGATGCAGCCGCCAGGTCGGGCTCGCGCAAAGAAGTCTTGCGATTGCTTGCCACGGTAATGTCAGAAGATACGGCCGATGTTGGAATTGCAGCCACCACAGCGCCACAAATCTAGCCAATTTTGTCTTTAAAAGCTGTCGCAGGAAAAAGTTTGCGCCACTAATCGTTCTGAAAACCTATATTTAAAGTATTTGGCGTATATTTCCCATTTTCCGATAAACCTCGACTGGACTTTCAGATAAATCGAACTATGACAAATTCCCCCTGCGCCGTAATTATCCTTGCTGCTGGCAAGGGAACCAGAATGAAGTCGTCGAAGCCTAAAGTCCTGCATCAAGTAGCAGGCCGGGCAATGGTATTGCATGCATTTGATGCAATTGACGCTTTGGCCCCGGTCAAGAAGGTGCTTGTCGTAGCCCCCGATATGGAAAAGGTCACCAAAACCGTTCAATCAGAAGTTAGCGATGTAGAAGTCGTAATTCAACATGAAGCGCTTGGAACCGGCCATGCAGTAGCCTGCACGCGCGAGGCGATGGCTGGATTTAACGGCAACATCATCGTGCTTTATAGCGATACGCCGTTGATGACCGCGCAGACTTTTCAGAAATTTGATGAGCTCATGCAAACCTGTGATGTCGGTGTTATCGGTTTTAACGCCAAAGACCCTGCTGGATATGGCCGGCTGCTTCAAAATAATGAAGCCAACGTCATCGCCATAAGGGAACACAAAGAGGCCAGCGCGCAGGAACTGGAAGTAACATTCTGCAACTCCGGGGTTATCGGCATGTCGGGCCGGCATTTTTCTGCACTTTTGGACAAACTCAGTAACGACAATGAAAAGGGTGAATATTATCTCACAGATGTTATCGAATACGCTGCCGCCAGTGGGCTCAAGGTAGCCGCAATTGAGTGTGATGAAGGCGAAGTCCAAGGGGTGAATTCACAACAACAGCTTAGTTTTGCCGAAGCTGTGTTTCAAAGCCGTGCCCGCGCTGCGGCGATGGCTAACGGGGTTAACCTGGTGGCACCCCCCACAGTTTATTTCAGTTACGACACGGTAATTGAAGCTGATGTGGTTATCGAACCAAATGTTGTGTTCGGGCCGTGTGTTCATGTAATGAGCGGTGCCATTATCCGCGCATTTTCACATATTGAAGGGGCTTTTGTCGGTCCCGGCGCCATTGTCGGACCCTATGCAAGATTGCGCCCGGGAACCAGGCTTTCGAGCAATTCGAAGGTGGGAAATTTTGTCGAGATAAAAAACGCGGATATCGCGCAAGGCGCCAAAGTGAACCATTTGTCCTATGTAGGTGATGC
>JAJFHR010000173.1 GCA_021775515.1 Hyphomicrobiales bacterium
TTACGCCGCTTCAGCAAAACTGCACCTTGCTTTGGGACGAAAATTCGAAAAAGGCGGCTGTTGTAGATCCCGGCGGCGATGTTAACCACATCCTCAATGTGGTCGTACAACAAGAGCTTGATGTCGTGAAAATCATCCTCACTCACGGCCATATCGATCATGCCGGCGGGGCGGCGGAATTAAAACAAGCCCTGGAAGAACGCGGCGGAGCGATACCCATTGAAGGGCCGCATATTGCTGATAAGTTTTTGCTTGATGACTTAGCCCAGGCCGGTGCCCAATATGGCATGGGCGATGCCCGGGATGTCACGCCGGATTTGTGGCTCGAAGATGGTGGAACTCTTGATATAATCGGGATGAAATTTGATATTCGCCACTGTCCTGGTCATTCGCCCGGGTCGCTGATTTATGTCAACGCCGAAATGAAGCTTGCCCTGGTCGGGGATGTTTTGTTCAAGGGCTCGATCGGCCGGACGGATTTTGAGTATGGTGATCATGATGCCCTTATTAAGGCTATCAAGGAACATCTGCTGCCGCTTGACGACGATGTGACGTTCATCTGCGGTCACGGACCGGTGTCAACCATAGGCGAGGAACGTCACAGCAATCCCTTTATTATCGGCTAGTGGTTGCCGTCCCCAGTTTGATTAGGTTTTCAATCATCTCAAAGCGCAGAAAGTCTTCCTGATCGCCACCTTCAAACAGGATGCCACCGGAGGATTGGGCGCTGCTGTAAGACTTGGCCAGGTTGACGGTTTGCCCGATTGCCGAGATAAGTTGCCGCGCTGATAAAGCCTTGAGTGGATGGACATAAATAGACCATAGAATATCCTGAGAGATCGCGTATCGGGCATCGAGTGCTGAGTCAAAATTTGACTGTGAAATTTTCCTGAGTTCGTCGGAGGTCAATTCCTTGGCGCTTTTAATTCCCACCAAAATTCTAACGCGATCATTTTCTTGATCTGCCACAGAAATGACGCTGGCCTTTTCGATAGTAAACCGCCAAAACCCCGGTCGGGGGTTCTCGGCTCCCTGGTCCAGCCGTTTTATTACCTCATCCATGCCCTGATAAGTCATCACAGCCAGACCGGACCGTGCGCGGCTCAGGCTAGGCTTTGCCACCGCCCCGGCGGCGTTTGTTATGGGCTTGGCTGCAGATACTGTTTGCGGGTTGCCGGATAATTCAGGTCTTTCAGTAACCGAGAACAACAGCACAATTAGAGCTGTGGTAACAAGAGCGGTTAGGCTTGCTATCAGGAAGGCCGGGCTTGGCAGTTTCATGATTTCCTCTTTAGTGGCCAGTATATTTGAGCAGGTTGTTTCCGGTTGTCATTTCTTAGATGTTTCAAATATCCTAGATGTTTCAAATATGTAATGATCCTTTAGATGTTCTTACACCTGAGGCGACATTTGTTGGCAGAAAAAAATAGATTTTGGCCGGCAGGCATCTCACCTGATAGGATGCGGCTTGCGCGCATGGGTGTTGTTGTGTTTTTTTGCCTGATTAATTTCAATGCCGCCAAAGCAGCGTCAATCGACCCGTATAAAGGACGCTGGCGGGTTGATGTAGACAGATCTCTGGATAACTTCCGAATTAATGCACCGGGGAATGTGCCGCGCGGAGGCTTCCCCAATGCCATATTAAAATCAATGAAACTTATGTCTTTGGAGATTAGCCGCAAACGGTTTGTCTTCAGGCTAGGCAAAAGGAAGGTCATTAACAGCAGGTTTGAAATCATAAGCTTATCGGATGATGGTATCATGATGCGCATCACCGTTAGAAACAAGATACGCGAGCAACTGCTCAGTCTGACTTCCCGCGGCCGATTGCGGGTGATCGCGATGACAGGTGGAAAACCTGAACCACGAGCCTCGGCCAATCACTATATTTGGAACCGTATCGTGCAGGTTAAAACCAAAACCAATTCGGTAATTCCAATACCCCGACCAAAACCAAATCCAATATCTAAAGAGATGGAGGTGGAAATTAAATCCCCAATTCCCCCGGCAATAACAGGAAAATAATATGAGCTTTAGATCGGTCGACGAGATTTCAGATTATCACGCACACGTATATTACAATGCGCAGAACAAGGCTGATGCCGAAGCCTTGAGGACTGCGATGGAAAAGGAATTTGCCCAAGCTGAGTTTGGCCGTTGGCACGACCGGCCTGTGGGACCACATCCCGATTGGAGTTTTCAGATTGCGTTTAAACCTTAATTATTTCACTCCATTACCGCCTTTCTGGCGCTTAATCGAAATAGCCTGGTTATTTTTATTCACCCCAACACCGGAGATGATCTGAGTGATCACCGCGATTGTGCAATGTGGATGGGTGAAATCAGGCCACTCGATCTCAGTATTTTTTAACCGCCGGAGATTTAGCGCTTTACATCCAGATCTTTAAGGTCGGCTGAAGCCCGATTATCCGAGGGATTTATCGCTAACGCCCGGCGATAGTCCTCCGCCGCCAATGTGCGTTCTTTTTCGCTTCTGATTTTATGAACGCGAGCCCGGTTGGTGTAGGCATCAGCTAGTTTGGGATTGTTTTTTATAGCGGCGTTGAAGTCTGAAATGGCGCGTTCGAGTTGTTGCAGACGCAGATATATCTGCCCGCGTTTATTATAGGCAAAGGCGTTATTGGGGTTTAGCTCCAAAGTTTTGTCGTAGTCAGCCAGAGCCTTGGCATCGTCTTTTTTACTGTCATACGCATTGCCGCGGTTGTAATAGGCATAGGCATTTTTATCATCGATTTTTATCGCCGTGTCGTAATCAGCTATGGCCTTTGCAAAATCTCCCTGGCGCAGGTGACTGTTGCCGCGATTATTGTGGGCGAAGCTGTCGTTAGGATTGAGTTTTATGGCAAAATCATAATCAGCGATAGCGGCTGCATATTGCCCCTTGTTGTCATGAGAAATACCGCGAAAAAGATAAAAATGCGCAATATCGGGGGCAAGGTCTATGGCCTTGTCATAATCGGAGATTGCCTTGGAATATTGCCCGATATCATCATAAATATTACCACGATGATAATAAGCCATAGCGGCTTTGGGGTCGCGGGAAATGGCGGCGCTAAAATCGGCAATGGCCTTTTTGGGTTGGCCTCGGCGATTGAGCGTTAATCCGCGATCAATATAAATCTGGGGATCATCGGGATTGAGTTTTATCGCTTCATCAATTTCGGAAAACCCTCTATCGGTCTGCCCGGTTTTAATCAGGGATAAGCCACGATAGTGCCGGGCTGAGGCATCTTTGGGGTTTAGCCTGGCGGCAATATCATAATCAGAAATGGCCTCTTGGTGTTGTCCCTGGCGGGCATAGGCCTGACCGCGGTTTATGTAGGTTCGAAATTCCACCGGGTTGAGTTTTATGGCTCTGTCAAAATCGGCGATGGCTTTGGCATCATCACCTTTTTCATAATAGGTGCTGCCGCGGTTAAGGAAAATTCGGGCGAGTTTGGGGTCTAACTTTTCAGCGGCATTATAATCAGCAAGAGCTTTGTCATACTGGCTGGTGCGAGCCAAGGCGTTGCCGCGGTTTATGTAGGCATTAATTGCTTTAGGATTTATCGCGATCGCAGAGGTGAAATCTTCCACCGCTTCGTCATTTTTCCCCTTTTTAACGTATGCGTTGCCCCGGTTGTAATAGGCGATGGCGAGGTTTTCCTCGATGATCGGTAATCCGAAAGCTTTTTTTGTCGAAATTATGAGAGAACATCCCTGTATTTGAATGTCGCCCTCGGCGTTGAGGCAATCGTCCGCCTCGTCCGGTAAAGCGGATGACAGTCCGGAACCAAGGACGACAGCCGCCATAGACAAGCGGTAAAAAACGGCAAAGATAGTCATGGACCGGCGCAATTTTTCCTCCCAAAATTTGACAGAATAAACATGCCACACTCTTTTCGCTATTAGGAGTGAATTAACCTTAACAGTTTATGTTGGGACCACAGTAAGTCCCATTCTTAAACAGAGATTTGACATGTTTGGTAGCGTTTATAGAGTTCTCACGGCCACGGCCGTATTGGCGGTAAGCTCAGGATTGGCTTTTGCAGCGGAAATTATATACCCGCCGCCGCCTCCTCCCGAAGTTGAAATGAGACCGACAATTCAAGACTGGAGCGGTCCTTATGCCGGTGTGGCGGTTGGGGTCGCCTCTATGAACACCCTGTATGTGCCCTCTGCCGGCAATGATCCGGAATTGAGCGGCGACAGTGTCACAATCGCAGGTATAGCCGGTTACAACATGCAGTTTGACAATGTTGTCTTCGGTGTGGAAGGCGACATTACCTTATTAAATCTCACCACAAAAAACCGCCTGGATCAGGTTGAATTAGAAATTCCCTATGTGGCAACCGCACGGCTCAGGTTAGGTTATGCCCTGGATAGTACGCTTGTTTATATGACTGGCGGTATTGGTATGCTTACGGGCAAAATGACATTGCCTGCGTTTAACGAAACCGACAAAAAAACGCATTATGGATATGTCGTTGGTGCGGGAATGGAAACCGAACTTTGGGATGATGTGAATTTGCGGCTGGAATACCTGTACGGCGATTTTGGCAAAAAAACCTACACGTTTGTTCCCGGCAATGTGAATACCGGCGTCGACAGCCTGCATCTTGTGCGCGCCGGTCTGATCTATAATTTTGATCCTAACGGCTAGGCAATCTTACAATCAGATTATAAACACCCGTTTTCATGAAAATGAGGACGGGTGTTTTTATTTGTAACAGAGCCACAGTGGCGCGGCTGCGGGTATAATTTTGGACTAACGATGTACTGATCTGATGAGATCTGAAATTTCCCGGGGCGCAGAATTTCTGGTCGAACGCTGATGTCATGGAGTAAGGTTGATCAGAATTAAATACGTTTGAACATACACATACATCGGAAGTTAGTCATGGAACGGATACAAACACAGGGCGTCCATCACATCACCCTCAACGGTGCCAACCGGGAGACGTCGATTGATTTTTGGGAAGGTGTACTGGGCATGCCGCTGATATTTGAACAGCCCAATCTGGATGAACCCGATGTAAATCACCTCTACTTTGACCCCGGTGATGGCCGTTTGATAACAGTTTTTACCCATGAGGACAGGAGCCCTGATAATTCTCCCAACCCCAATGGATTTGGCAACCTGCACCATCTTGCCTTTATGGTATCGCGGGCGACATATACTCAGGCTGCCCAGCGGTTGCAGGACCGGGAAATTCTTCATTCCGGAGAAGTTGACCGCGGTTTCATGGATTCACTGTATTTTCGCGACCCGCTGGGTCAGTTGATGGAACTTGCCTGTTATAAGTTTGAGCCGCCTGCCGGATTTACTCATGCAGATGTATTGCGTGAAGCCCACAGGTTGCGAGTGGCCGCAGATGACCATGCAATCAGTGATGTTCACCTGGCCGATGCCATCGAATTTTTAATTCATCGCAAACCGCGCGGATGGTCCGAGCTTGAATAACAGCCAAGTTTTCAACCAACGAGATTAACAGTGCGGTAATCAACTTATCTTTAGACCAATACAAAATACTGGACTTAAGACTGTGCCTGAATAAAAGTGTATCGGTCTGGGGGACATGGGAAGGATAGATAAATGAACTGCACAACCACCGACAAAATCCTAGTCTCAATGCGGCAATTCGCTTTTGCAGCGGCTTTGAGTACTGTTGCAGTGTTGACAAACCCGATTGCTGCCTTCAGTGCTGATAGTGACACTACACCGACCGTGCCAAAATGCGCCAAAGGCACGGTATATAGTCCAACGGCTGGGAAATGTGTGCGGTCGACCTCTAATCTAATCAATGACAATGATCGTTATAATACCG
This sequence comes from Hyphomicrobiales bacterium, assembly GCA_021775515.1. Lineage (GTDB taxonomy): Bacteria > Pseudomonadota > Alphaproteobacteria > Rhizobiales > JAJFHR01 > JAJFHR01. Next base: position 5,829 of record JAJFHR010000173.1, read on the forward strand.
GTGTACAGCTGGCCCGGTCCGGTAAATATGATCAGGCTATCGGGCTTTTATCGTCTTTGGCAAACCAGAACGACCCCAAGGTTCTAACCTACCTCGGTTATAGCCATCGTAAAATGGGTAAGATGGATATTGGGGTAGCCTTTTATAAAAAGGCGCTGAAAATCAATCCTGACTATATTCTTGCGCGCGAATATCTCGGCGAGGGTTATGTTTCTCAGGGAAAAATTGTTTTGGCATTTCTTCAGCTTAAGGAAATTGAGAAGCGCTGCGGAACCGGCTGCAAGGAATATGTCCAGCTCAAAGAAGCTATTTCCACGTCCAAAATAACCTACTGATAGAATATTTTATTAGCAGCCAAGTTTTTACAAAACCGAAATTCGCAGGCCCGCTTGGGGTGCGGAGTTTCGGTTTTTATTGATTGATGAGGCTGGTTAAAAACAGTCGGGGGACGGTTTAATTGGTGCCGATAAGCGGCAGGCTCACCTTGAGATCGGCGATCCGCAGTTTGCAGGCCCGGTCAAATCCTCCGACAGAACAATAATCCCCTTTTAGTGCCCCAGTCGATTTTACTTCACCTGCCTGCTTGGCAGGACTGCGCCGATCGCTTTTCTGAGTGCGGTTTACGGGGTTTGAATAGGTGCCTGAGATTGTCTCCAACTGGTTGGATTGAGAGGGATTTCCTTGGTGAGAAGATGCAATTACGATCATAAACAATACAGCCGTTGCTGAAACCGTGAGTGAAGATAAAAATATTTTCATGGTCGTTTCCCTTTCTCTTTTTCAAGTTTACCTTAAGGTTATTTTCCCTTATATTGACGTTTACGTAAACTATATATAAATAGGAGAGTTGTTTTTTCAAGAGGGCGTGGTAATTTTTCGTGCATTGAGTGAAGACAGCCCTATATTAGCAACATGTCAGCCAGCGGTTTTTCAACTCCAGATCAGCCCACAGCGGATGCCCCGCGTGGTCCCCGGCCAGATGCGCGAGCCCCAGCAGGTTCGCCAAGTGATGAGACCGCCCACCTCAGACCCGCAGAGCCAGGCTTGTCGGATGTCGGCAGCCAGCTTTTTATTCCTCATCGACCGGTAAAGCCGGAAAAGACAGAAGGGGGGATAAAATTTGAGCTGGTTTCGGAATTTGAACCCGCGGGCGATCAGCCCGAAGCCATATCTGAACTGGTCAAGGGTGTTCAAACCCATGAGCGTGACCAGGTTTTGTTGGGCGTTACCGGTTCCGGCAAAACCTATACAATGGCTAAAATCATTGAAAAGACCCAACGGCCGGCACTCATTTTAGCACCCAACAAGACTTTGGCAGCGCAGCTCTATGGCGAGTTCAAGAATTTTTTCCCCAACAATGCGGTGGAATATTTTGTTTCCTACTACGATTATTATATGCCCGAGGCTTATGTGCCGCGTACAGATACGTATATCGAAAAGGAATCGTCGATAAACGAGCAGATTGATCGTATGCGCCATTCGGCCACTCGATCTTTGCTGGAGCGCGACGATGTCATTATCGTTGCCTCGGTGTCTTGCATTTATGGCATCGGATCGGTTGAAACCTACACCGCCATGACCTTCAAGGTTGATGTTGGTGAAAAAATTTCCCGCAACCAACTGCTCGCCGATCTGGTTGCTCTGCACTACCGCCGCAACGACCAGGCGTTTCAGCGTGGCACATTCAGGGTACGCGGAGACACCGTTGAAGTGTTTCCGGTGCATTTGGAAGATCGGGCCTGGCGAATATCGCTATTTGGCGATGAAATTGAAGCGATCACAGAATTTGATCCTCTTACCGGCAAAAAAACCGACAGTCTAAGTTCGGTCAAAGTCTATGCAAATTCCCACTATGTTACACCGCGTCCGACCCTGCGCCAGGCAGCCAAAGGCATCAAGAGCGAATTACGGGAGCGTTTGGACCAGTTCAACGCCGCCGGGCGATTGCTTGAAGCTCAACGCCTCGAACAACGCACCTTATTTGATCTTGAAATGATGGAGGCGACGGGCTCATGTGCAGGTATTGAAAATTATTCGCGGTATCTGACTGGCAGAGGAGCCGGTGCCCCGCCGCCGACGCTGTTTGAATATTTGCCTGATAATGCCCTGGTGTTTGTCGATGAAAGCCACGTTACCATCCCCCAGCTCGGTGGAATGTTCCGCGGCGATTACCGGCGCAAGGCCACGCTTGCCGAGTTTGGATTTCGCCTGCCGTCATGTGTGGACAACCGGCCGCTGAAATTCGAAGAGTGGGACGCCATGCGTCCGCAGTCAGTCTATGTGTCAGCTACTCCAGGTGGATGGGAGCTAGAGCGAACGGCTGGGGTATTTGCAGAGCAGGTGATCCGTCCCACCGGTCTGACCGATCCTGAGATTGAGGTTCGGCCTGTAACCACCCAGGTCGATGACCTTATTGCCGAGTGCCGTGAAATTGCCGCCAAGGGCCAACGAGTTCTGGTTACGGTTCTTACCAAGCGCATGGCGGAAGATCTGACGGAGTATTGCCACGAACAGGGCATCCGCGTTCGCTATATGCATTCAGATATCGATACATTGGAACGTATCGAGATTATCCGTGATCTCCGTCTGGGAACTTTTGACGTTCTGATCGGTATTAATCTGTTGCGCGAGGGACTGGATATTCCTGAATGCGCACTGGTCGCAATTCTTGATGCTGACAAGGAGGGGTTTTTGAGGTCGGAAACCTCGCTGGTTCAGACAATCGGCCGTGCCGCCCGCAACCTTGACGGCAAAGTGATCCTTTATGCTGACCGGATTACCGGTTCGATGGAACGGGCGATAGGCGAGACCGACAGACGGCGGGAAAAACAGGAGGCCTATAATAAGGCCAACAACATAACTCCGGAAAGCGTGCGAAAAAATATTGGCGACATTCTGGGGTCGGTTTATGAGGCCGACCACGTTACCGTTGATGCCGGATTTGCCGAAGATGGCCATTTGATCGGCCACAACCTCCAGGCTCACATTGGTGATCTTGAAAAACGCATGCGTGATGCAGCCGCCGATCTTGAATTTGAAGAAGCTGCTCGATTGCGCGATGAGGTAAAACGTCTGCGTGAAACCGAGCTTCTAATTTCTAACGATCCGCTTGCCAGCCAACTGTCGATCGAACGCTCCGCCGGGCGCTATGAGCAGTCACGACCACATAAACCGTCACTGGACGAGATGGGCCCCGGATCGGATCTTCCCAAGCCCCGACGGCCGGCGGGTTCTGCGGGCGGAAAACCCGGAACCCGGACCTACAGAAAAAAAGGCCGACGCTAGTTTAGTGGCATTTTTCTACGCCAATCAATGCCATGAACGTGCCGCTTGATTTGTAGCTGGGGAGATTTTTGTCTGCCTTAATTTTCCAACTTCACTTATCTGAAAACATTCTTTTTGATAAAAGTTCTATATTAGGTTGTATTCTTCGGGGTGTTTTAATTGCGAAGTAGATAAATTATCAAAAGTCCCCCCAAATGAGTAAGTTATGGTTAATAAATTTTGACCACTATCTTGACCAGATTTGTGAGGAAATTCTTGCAACAAGAATTTACACATTCAAAGGTCAGGTAAAATGTTACTTTTGCGCAAACTGCCAATATCTCTGAAGCTGCCTATACTGATAATTACCAGTGCTATAGTTCTGGTTATTAGTGTCGGTTATGTCGGCTATGCCTTAAGTTCTAGAGCGGCGTTGGTGCAGGCGGAGGATAAAATGTTGTCCCTGGCTGAGGGAAAGGCCAGTGCGATAAACGTTTTTCTCGCGCAAATTCGCGAACAGGTTGCGAATATGGCTCAGTTACAAGAAGTCAAGGATGCCGCCCGCGAATTCCGTGCAGGTTGGAAAACTTTGCGCAAAGACCATTCGGCTAAACTGATCAAGGCGTTCAGCGAAGATTATCCCGAAATAAAGCCCGAAGACCGGTTCAAGATCGTTAAATCAAAAACCGGCAGTTATTATGACAATGCCCACGAGAAGTATCACCCTTTCTTTGTCAATATTGCCAAGACCAAAGGCTATTCCGATATTGCTCTGATTGATGCTGAGGGCAACCTGGTTTATTCGACCAACAAGCGAGCCGATTTCACCCAGAATTTTGCAACGGGTGCTGGCGCAAAAACGGGATTGGGAAAAGTTTTCAAAAAACTTTCGATAGAACCCAAAAGTGGCGACATCGGGTTTGCGGATTTTTCGTCCTATCGTTTCGCCGCAAATGCCGCTGTCTCTTTTCTGGCAACACCGGTCTTCAAGAATGACAAATACCTGGGCATTATTGCTGTAAGGATGCCGCATGAAAGGATCAATGCAATTATGGCGCGGCGCACCGGTCTGGGTAAAACTGGCGATACGCTTATTGTCGGGCCCGACTTCAAACTTCGCAATGACAGTGTTCTGTCAAAAATACCAACAACCTTGAAGGTGAATTTACGGACCCCATCGGTACAGGCGGCGCTGGCAGGTAAGATTGGCCAATCAGGTGTGCAGTATCGCAATATTGATTATAGCACGGTAGCGGTGCCACTTTCTTTTGAAGGGGTGAATTTGGCCGTGGTCACCCTGGTAGGCAAAAACGAGATAAGAGCCCCAATCTATGAAATGGGATATTGGATGGCGGCGGTTTCTCTGGTCATGCTTTTGATTATTGGTGCAGGAATTTTGTACCTCGTTCATGGAACGACACGGCGCATCACTCATTTAAACCTTATCATGCGCCAACTCGCAGATGGAGATACTTCGGTGAAGGTTGGAGAGCCTGAAGCAGATGACGAGGTCGGTGCCATGCGCAGAACCGTTAAAATCTTCCGCGACAACGCCGTTCAGCAAAATGAAGCAGAAGACGAGAAAAAAAGGGAGCACGAACGGCGAACTGAAAAGCAAAAGAAAACTGAAGATCTGATTAATGCGTTCAACCAAAGAATTGAAGCAGCGCTGGCGGCTATCAGTTCAGCGACAAATACGATGGAAAGCGATGCAGGTGCGCTCGGCATGGTGGCATCTGAAGCAGAAAGGCGCACGACGGCTGCGTGTGAGGGCTCGGAATCGGCTGCTCAGGGAGTTAAATCTGTCGCGGAAACCGCCGATAAACTTAATTTGTCTATTGCGGAAATCTCTTCACAAATTAACACGGCTGCCGATGTGGTTGGCGGGGCCCGTTCTCAAGCGGAAGTTGCCCGTACCAGTGTGTATGATCTGGTGAAGTCTGCCGACAAGATTGATGAGGTTGTCGGACTTATTCAGGCTATAACCGAGCAGACCAATCTATTGGCACTCAATGCAACGATTGAAGCTGCCCGAGCTGGCGATGAGGGCAAAGGTTTTGCCGTTGTTGCCCGTGAGGTAAAGGCTCTGGCGACACAGACGGCTACGGCCACGGAAGAAATCAACCAGAAGATTGGCGAAATGCAACGGGCGACCAAATCATCAGTCTCGGCGATTGAAGTGATCACCGATACGATGAATAACGTTGACGGGATCACGACGAACATCTCTGGCGCTATCGGCGAGCAGAACGGGTCTACAAAAGTCATCGCAGAAAATGCGCAGGAAGCGGCATCAGGCACGGAAGATATTTTGTCAAACATTATGGGCGTGGCGGAAATAATTGAAGAAACACGAGAGTCTTCAAACAATGTGCAATTATCGCTGTCAAAACTTTCCGGTGAAGTTAAAGTGATTCAAGACGAGGTCGACCGGTTCGTCAAGGAAGTAGCTGCGGCCTAAACACACCCTTAAACTAACCGCGGACAAGAGGCCTTGTCAGGCAGGTTGGACCGCCGCA
>JAJFHR010000174.1 GCA_021775515.1 Hyphomicrobiales bacterium
ATAGGCCTTTTGCACCCCTATACTGGCAAGAAACGGTCCCATCGGACGAGTGATCTGACCATGGGAGAATGAAACCCGGTTCAGTTGGGGGCTGCACTTGGCGCCTGTCATCTGGTCATTACCGGCGTTGGCAACGATGAGCGGTGTTTTAGAGGCGTGAACAAAGTCCCGGATTGCGCCTAACACGCCTGACGAGACGACCCCGACCATCACATCGACCTTGTCCTGCAACACGAGTTTTTTTGTTTTAGCTAAACCTACCGGAGGCTTTACCTCGGTATCCTCTTTAACGATAACAATCTTGTTGTCACCAAGATCGGCGCTGTAGTGTTTGAGAGCAAGACGGAAGCCCGCCTCAATCTCTTTGCCTAATGAGGCATAAACACTGGAATATGGCAGCAACAAACCAACCTTGACTTCCGCTGCCTGCGCTGTGACTGCCGACATTAAGCCCGCGGCCACGATGCCAGCTACAACCACTTTTTTCATCAAATTTTCCTCCCTAGTAAAGTTGACTTCCCCCAAGGGACTTGGCGTCCCCTCTTCGCAGGGTTATTATTGAACCTATCTTGGCTGCAACCTTAGCAGATTACACGCGTCTTTACATGCAACAACAATAACTTGATTAAGAGAAAAAACAAGCATTATAATGCCATTAAATTGGGAATTGCGCGGAAAAAAGGAATTAAATTGCAGATAACTTCTTTTCCAGGCATCTACTAGCGATTTGAACTAAGTAAACTTCGGGAGGCGAAATTATGTCTGAGGCCAGAGCCCTATGGGTTGATATTCCGCGTGAATATAATGCCGCGAGCGATTTTGTCGACCGCAATGTTGACGAAGGCCGCGGAGCCAAAAATGCGTTTATCGACAGTCAAGAGGCGCTGACCTATCAAGAATTACAAAACCGGACTTTCAGGTTTGCTGGCGCTCTGTCAACGCTCAATGTCTGCCGCGAACAACGCCTTGCACTGATCATGCTTGATACCTGTGCCCTGCCCGTCGCCTTTTGGGGAGCGATTAGAGCCGGCATCGTGCCGGTGCCAATGAATACGCTGCTGACAAGTGATCAATACCGTTACATGCTCAAGGACAGCGGCGCTGTGGCTGCAATAGTTTCTGCCCCCCTGTTTGACAAGATAGAACCAATTTTGTGCGACTTGCCCGACTTAAAAACCATTGTCATTGCCAATGGTGAGGCCGGGTCAAATTTGAGTTTTGACGTCTTGCTTGCCAATAGCGAACCAACATTCGATACAGTGCAATCCTGCGCTGATTCAACAGCTTTCTGGCTTTATTCGTCAGGATCGACCGGTCAGCCCAAGGGCGTAAAACACCTGCATTCCAGCCTGATGCATACCGCCAGGCTGTATGGTCAAAAAGTGCTCGGCATTCGCGAAGATGATCTGGTGTATTCAGCTGCCAAGTTATTTTTTGCTTATGGCCTTGGCAATGCCATGTCTTTTCCGATGTCCGTGGGGGCGACCAGTTTGTTACTTGCCGATCGGCCCACGCCAGATGGCATTATGAGCTTGATGGAAAAACATAATCCGACAATTTTTTATGGAGTTCCGACTCTGTATGCCGCCATGCTGGCACACAATAATATCGGCAAGGGAGCCGGGTCAGACGCCCTGCGGCTATGTGTTTCTGCCGGCGAGGCTTTGCCGGAAGAGGTGGGAAAACGGTGGCGTGAAATTGTCGGCGCGGACATTCTTGACGGTATTGGCTCAACCGAAATGCTGCATATTTTTGTCTCTAACCGGCCTGATGACATCACCTATGGTGCCACCGGGCGGCCGGTGCCGGGATATGAGGCCCGGCTAGTAGACGAAAACGGCCATGACATCGCAGACGGAGAAATTGGCGAATTGGTCATTTGCGGACCCTCGGCTGGCGAGGGATATTGGAATCAGCGGGATAAAACCTGGGCGACCTTTGTCGGCGAATGGACGTATACAGGAGACAAGTATCGCCGCGAAAACGGCGATCTGTATTATTATTGCGGCCGCACCGACGATATGTTCAAGGTCAGCGGAAACTGGGTATCACCTTTTGATGTTGAATCCGCCCTGGCCTCCCATGACGCCATACTTGAATCTGCCGTGATTGGAAAAGAAGACGTCGATGGCCTGATAAAACCGATGGCCTTTGTTGTTTTAAAAGAGAGCGTCGAGGCCAACGAGGAACTTTTTGATACCTTAAAGCAACACGTCAAAAAGGTAGCAGGCCCGTGGAAATATCCGCGCTGGATCGAAGTACGCGAGGATCTTCCTAAAACCGCCACGGGCAAAATTCAACGCTTCAAGTTGCGTGCCGAAACCTGAGCCTTATCACCTGCAAAATCTGTTGGCATCTACATAAGCGCTTTGGCAGGCTACCCATAGATTGTTGCATGTGAGACACTGCCCGAAGCAAATACCAATCTGATGGGCCGGGCTTTGTTCACATCAATGTTGACCGGCGTGTCATCACCAACCAATTCCACTAGCCCTTTCCCGGGAAAGCCATGCCGATCATTTCAAACCTTACCAGCCTGTTTCGTATATTTCGGCACCCAAACTACCGGGTTTACGCGATTGGAAATTCAATATCCCTGGTCGGCCTGTGGATGCAGAGAATTGCTACGGGTTGGTTGGCCTGGGAATTGACAAATTCCGGTGGCTGGCTGGGGGTGATTGTATTTGCGGATTTGTTTCCCACCGTGATCTTCGGACCGATCGGCGGTGCGGTGGCTGATCGGTGGAACCGGTTAAGATTGCTTACGATTGGTCAGTACCTGGCAATGGGCCAGGCTGTGGTGTTATTTGTCTTATTGATCAGCGGGCTGCTGACAATCTGGATTTTGTTTGGCATGACGATTTTTCTCGGCATTGTGAGTGCATTCAATCAACCAGCACGCACTTCACTGATCCCGTCCCTGGTACCACGTGATGACCTGGCAAATGTTGTGGCGATTAATTCGGTTATTTTCAACCTTGCACGCTTCCTTGGTCCGGCTGCCGCTGGCGTAACCATCGTCAGCATGGGGTTAGCGGCAGCGTTTGCCGCCAACGCTCTGAGTTATTTGGTTTTCATCATTGCGCTTTCGCGGATCCAACTATCACCACCGTCGTCTCACAAGAGAAAAACCGCCCGGCTAATGGTCGAACTGCGTGACGGATTTCATTATACCGCCTCACACACAGGCATTGCGACCGTGCTGCTCTTGCTGATAGCTACTGGCGTTGGCGGTCGGCCGATCGTCGAGCTTTTGCCCGGTTTTGCCGATAGGCACTTCAACAGCGGCGCGGAAGGCTTGGCGATACTCACTTCGTCAATCGGAATCGGCGCTGTAATCGGCGGCATCTGGTTAAGCGCCTCTACAACTTCACTATCTTTTGTCGCTATAGCGTTACGGTCATCGATGTTTCTAGCGGTTTCAACAAGCCTTTTTGCCCTATCCACCAGCCTTTGGAGCGCCGTGGTTATTCTCCTTGTGGCGGGCTTTACAATGGCGACATCTGGCATTGCCACCCAAACGTATATTCAGCTTGCGGTTGATGGTGAAAAACGTGGCCGGGTATTAAGTATTTACGGCTTGATTTTTCGCGGCGCTCCTGCCGTCGGGGCTCTGGCGATGGGATTTGCTTCTGATTATGTCGGATTGAGTGCGCCGGTTTTATTTGGCGCCCTCCTTATCATCGCCGTTGGCCTTTGGGTTCGCAACCGATTAAAAGACCCGCTGTGCGAAAACATTCTGTAGGAAGTATAATCCTATAAAACAAATGACCCCGGCGATAAATGGGGTGACCACCCAGCCTACAACAATGCGGCCGAGAAGACGCCAGCGAATACCCACCATTCCTTTAAGCACGGCGATGCCAACCACGGCACCGACCACAGCCTGGGAACTGGAAACCGGCACCAGCGGGATCGTTGGCAGACCGTAAGATGCCAACCAGGTTTCCAAACCTTTTGAAGCAAAAAGAAACAGCACAATTGAATGCGAGGTAACAGCAACCCAGGCGGCCACGGGAGATAGCCGCCCGAGACTGGCTCCCACTGTCATCATAACACCTTTGGAATAGGTCAACACGCCGGCACCAATGGACAGGCCACCAACAATAAAAAGCTGCTGGACAGCCGAAATAGTGAAAACATTGGCTATGGTGATATCGCTGAACGGTGAAGAAGGTACAAACACACCAACAACATTGGCAATATTGTTGGCGCCAAGAGAATAGGCGCCAAACGCGCCCGCCAGGATCAATCCGATGCGAGTATAGGCATCAACGCGCAGCAAATGTAAATTACTATATCGCAGGTATACGGTGGTGATTTT
>JAJFHR010000175.1 GCA_021775515.1 Hyphomicrobiales bacterium
CAACTACATGAACACACAAGGTCAAGAAACATCCGCACGGTTTTCTCTTAATGGCCTAAGCGCTACATTATTATGGATCGATGATCAGCAACAACGACTGGGCTCACCCCGGCTGATCGGCGTTTCGCAGACCCGCACAGCACAAAAATCTGGAGCTGCAGCCAATTCTTTTACCTCCGGGAATACTGCCGTTGCCGCCCCCGACAAGATTCCGGCGGCAGTTCTCAAACTTCATTTTGCCGACGATGAGTGTGAAGAGATTGATAAAGAGCCACTGGCAAGTTTCGGATTTGAGACCGCCAAACTTAATGACAAAACAAAGCTTTATCTCGTCCCCTGTTATGCCGGGGCTTATAATATCATCTATCGCGCCTACACCCAGTCCCTCAGCAATGATATTGGTCCGCAGCAATTGCTCTTTGCCAATTATTCCAATGAATTGGGCTGGACCGGCACCAAACATTTGATCAACGCGGATTATGACGCCAAAACAAAAACCCTTTCAGCTTTTGCCAAAGGCCGCGGGCTCGGCGATTGCGGCAGTACGGTTGAATACCGCTGGAAGGAAACCGCCTTCAAGATGATCGAATACCGCTATTGGGACGTATGTGATGCCTCCCGCTCGCCCGAGCAATGGCCGGTTATTTTCAAGGCTCGTCCCAGTGCCAATTAGTTGGTTCCACTCCCTGAGTGCCTAAGGCATAATCCACTGGAATATTCGCCAGCAATGTATTGCTAATTCAACATTTAAGGAGGTCCACCCATGGTCTTTGGATCGGTTCCCAAAATACCAATCGCCCGGCATGAACGTTCAGATCAAATCGCTGATGACATTGATTTTGAAATCAAAGGTGCAGAAATGCAGTTTGTCGAAATCGAACTTGACCCCGGCGAAAGTGCTATCGCCGAGGCCGGTGCCATGATGTTCAAACCTCCCAGCGTTACCATGGAAACTGTTTTTGGCGATGGTTCTGAGCAATTTTCAGGTGGCGGTATTTTTGACAAACTTGTTGGAGCGGGCAAACGCCTGATAACCGGCGAGAGCCTGTTTACCACCGTCTTTACCCATACCGGACAGGGAAAAACACGTGTTGCCTTCGCTGCTCCTTATGCCGGACACATTCTGGCAATCAAACTAGATGAGGTAAACGGCAAACTGATCTGTCAGAAAGATGCCTTTTTATGTGCCGCGCGAGGTGTTGCTCTTGGCATTCATTTCCAGCAAAAAATTCTCACCGGGCTTTTTGGCGGCGAAGGGTTCATCATGCAAAGTCTCGAGGGCGATGGCTGGGTTTTTGTCCATGTCGGCGGAACCGTGGTCGAGCGTGAGCTTGGCCCTGGTGAAGAATTGCACGTGGATACCGGATGTGTCGCGGCAATGACCTCGACCGTGGATTTTGACCTTGAACGCGCCGGTAATATCAAATCCATGATTTTTGGTGGTGAAGGTATATTTTTCGCCCGCCTAAGAGGACCCGGCAAGGTTTGGATACAAAGTCTGCCGTTTTCGCGCCTGGCAGGCCGCATGCTGGCCGCACGGCCAGGAGGCCGCGATGTCGGCGAGGGCTCGCTTCTCGGGCAAATTGGAGGTATAATTGACGGCGATAATTTCTGATTGTGCGATTTGCTCTGCACTTTACCTCCAAAGTTTCATTTAAAAGGAAAACCCAATGATCCTGTATTCTGCACCGGCGTCGCCATTCGGCCGGAAGGTAAAAATTGCTGCCAGTGTGTTGGGCTTGTCAGATCAGATGACGATCAAAAACGTCGACATGGCCAATCCCGACGACACTTTATTTAGCCAAAACCCTCTTGGTAAAATACCGGCCTTGAGCCTTGATGATGGCACCGCTCTTTTTGATTCGCGGGTCATCGTTGAGTATCTCGACAGCATTGCCACCGGAAACAAAATTTTTCTCCCCGCCGGAATTGATCGATATAAGGATTTGGCTTTAAACGCCATGGCAGATGGCATGATGGATGCCAGTATCTTGCGGATATACGAGGTGCGCATGCGCCCGCAGGAGGGTCGCGTTCAAAGCTGGGTGGACTACCAGGCAGCTAAAGTCGCCAGGGGCCTTAAGATGCTCGAAACAAACCCCCCTTCCCTCGAAGACGGCATAACCATAGGCCACATTTCGCTTGCCTGCCTGCTTGGATATCTTGATTTCAGGTTCAATGGCGACTGGCGCGAAGACCACCCCAATTTGGTCAACTGGCTTGAAACATTTTCTGGCCTGGTTGCAGCCTTCGATAAAACCAGGCCACCACCTGGATAACCACACATAGGGTTTAAATTTGGTTTCAAGGCTCATTTCGCCCGGTGCTTAGACAGGCGTTGCCGATTTCTCGATGTTTTTAGGCTCCGGACCGATTAATCCGTAGGGTGCAATGACTGGTTTGAGCCCAATGGGCCAGAAGCAGACTTTATTTTAAAAAATTACAAGGGCAACCTTCCTAGTCTTGCCCCGATTTCGTGGACACCTAACCTTAAACGCTATTAGCGCTTGGAGGTGTTATATGACGAAGCCGAAACGATACAAACGTTTTAGCTCTGAGTTCAAACGCGAAGCAATTTTGCGGGCAATCGAGGAAGGGATGAGGGACAAGGCGGTTTGCGATGAATTGGGGGAAAGTACTCGACAGTCTCGTCGATGGCGCAATGAGTTGACGCTCTTGAGTCAGGCTGATCTGCAACAAGGTTTTGCATATTCCTATGAAAATCGGCAACGATCACTGACACCGCGCCACCTGTTATAGCCCCACGGACTGCCGCCGAAGCCTCAACGGTCATCTAGCGTATTGCACGCTCTTACTCCGTATTCCCTTTCATGCCTTAGGAAACTTCCCTGACGCCTGCGACACCTTCGATATCTACAGAGATAAAGACCTTCATCATTTTGCGCCGGTCTGCCTTAGCATTGCGGCGACAATCGCTTGCGGGCAATCTTCCTGCAAAAGGTGTCCGGCGTTTGCGACAGGCATGCAGGGTTGATCCGAGATCATCGACGCAAGCTCATGCCCTTTGCCAATTGGAATCCAGTCGTCCTTTTCTCCCCACAACACCGCGACAGGGCACTCCATCTGACGGTAGCAAACCTGCGCCTCATCTGTAAATTTCTGATCCATTTGTGCGATCTGCCGATAGAAAGCAGGTTGGCCGATTTCACCGACCCATGGTGCAGAATGAATCCCAAGCGCTTCGTCCGATAACGGCCGATGCGCCGCCGTCTGCAAATATGCGTGTAGAAGCGCCCGATGCATGTAGTCTGGCATCCCAGCAAAAGCAGCCTCGTGCTGTCGGACGTGTTGAACAAAGGGTGACCCCCATGGGGCAAGAGCAACAGCGTCAAAAATCGTCAACGACTCATACCGCAAACCATCAAGGAAATACCCTCGCAATGCTGTGGCCGCTCCGAAGTCGTGGGCGAGGATATGGGGTCGCTCCAGGCCCCATTCTTTTAGAAGCGACACAAGAACCTTGTTTTGAATTCCCAGTGAGACGTCTTGTCCAGCACGCATTTCAGACCGGCCATAACCGACCAGATCAAAAAAATAGATTGTAAAGTGATCCGAAAGATAGGGCACAATATGCCGCCAAACCTGAGAGGAAAATGGAGTGCCGTGAATGGCGACTAATGGTGGACCACTCCCTTCTTTCCCCCATTTAATGTCGTTGTTGTTGATTTGCGACGTATAGGCCAGTTCCAGCATCTTCGAAGCTCACATTTACATTTTGCTAAATGACTATATGATCAACACTATGGATCGTTCAACTCAAATAAAGGCCATGGCAAGCGAGACGCGCATGACAATCCTGCGCATGCTTTCTGACCCAAGCGGCAATTTTGGCAATCAATGGTCAGCAGATCCAGCTGAGTTTGGAGTATGCATGACACTGATTGCGGAAGCTTTGAATGTGGCACAACCAACGGCGAGTCGACATTTGGACATTCTGAAACAGGCAAAGTTCATCAAAGTTAAGCGGCACCAAAAATGGTCGTACTGCCAGCGGGATGGAGAAGCGATCAGCGAGTACTTAAACTGGATGCGACATGAATTGGGGCCCTCGGCTTAAGATAGATAAATCTGAGTGCATCAGTTCTTGCTGTCTGCGGCGTTACCAAAAGCGGCCATTCCGCAAGCACATCGAAGGTTGGCCTCGCCCGCATTTCGGTCATTGGCAACTTCATGAAATAAAAACTCCTACAAGGTGCAATTCAAGTATGCAGGAGGACCTATCTATGTCTGATTTCTATTGGCTCACCGAGACCCAACTTGAGCACATCAAACCTTACTTACCGTCGCCCCGCGGCAGACCACGTGTCGATAACCTGCCAATTAGTTCTAATTTGGCTTCAAGACTAATTTCGCCTGATGCTTAGACCGGCGTTGCCGATTTCTCGATGCTTTTTGCCATCGCGCGAATATTGATGCCACTGTGCCATAACACGATCAGGCCAATACCAATAACCAGAGTGAATGAAATCACCTGGTTAAACAATATCATCACCAGGGCCTGTTCATCGGAAACACCAAGCAGCTTGAGCGCAAAACCCGAACCGATGACAAACCCTCCCGGCACCCGGATAAATCGTGCAAGAATCATCGCAAAACCGGCAAACACCATTAAGAACAGGTAGTCGAATAAACCCAACACAATGCCGACGGAAAGCCCCGACCATAAAAAATGTGTGGCCGACACCGCCTTCATCGCGAAACTTGCTGCAATAACACCTGCCTGACGGGCTGGATTGCGTGGCCAGACAATTCCACTGGCAAGCCCGGCGCGCAGACCATCTAGGGTGCCACGGCTTTTTACCGCGAGCCAATCGATAAGCCGGCTTATCCAGGAGTGGTCATATTTGAATTGGATTCCTGATCGATATACCAGCCATAAAGCGCCGGAAAATAAAATGAGATTGAAAACTCCGGCAGCCACCAAACCCATCTGCAGATCACCGTCAATTTTAGGGACTTGCCCCGCCATTGCAACAATGCCGACAAAAATGGCAAAAACAATACCATCGATGAACCGCGAAATCGCCGTCGTCACCAGTACACTTACCATGCGCAGCCCTTCAAGCCGGGCAACCAGCCAGGAACGCACCAGTGGACTTATGCCCAAGGGCACAAGCACATTGGCACCATAACCAGCAAGAAAAGCGCCGGTCAGCCGCCAACTTGAAATAGGTTTAAGATCATAGAGAAGTTGCCGCCATTTCCAGCCCTGAATAAGCTGTTCAACCAGTATCGCTGCAGCGAGCACAAAAATCCACGAGAACTTTGCGCCGGCCAATTCGGCAAAAAACATCTTAAAGTTTATCCCGCGGTAGAGAAAAAATACCAAAGACAGCGTTAAGCCACCGCCGATTAGCGGAATAACCCAACGCATAATGAGGCGGCCGGTTGCTGTCATTTCATCGCTAACAAGGAGGAACTTTCAATTTGCCGGTTCATGAGATTTGATCTTGTCCATGATAAAATTTCGACAATTCTATATTCGGCCCGAGGAGGCTCGATCAAGTTTATTTTCCTTGCCATACCGCAACCTTAATCAAGCAAATTTATCTTACTGCCGATATTGGCAGCCTGTGCTGATGTATAAGCCTGCCAGGCGACAACCAGATCCTGAAACGGCAGTCCGACGGCGCCAAATATGGTAATTTGATCATCCGTGCTCCGGCCCGGCTTTTGTCCCGCCAGCACTTCTCCAAGGCTGGCGGCAACACTATCAGCAGACAAGCCGACATTCGCGATTGCACCCATCCGGCAGGCAAGCTCCAAGTCATCAGCAACAAAAAAAGACGCGGCAATCAAATCCGCTGAAATTTCGGCCTTTCCAGGTTGGTCGGGCCCTAGAGTGGTTATATGCGTCCCCTCACCGATCATCTCTGCTGTTAAAAACGGCTCCGTCGCCCACGTAGCCGTTACGATGATATCAGCATTATCGATCGTTTCAGGAATTGTTGATTTAGCCTCCACGGCAAGGTTGAGGCGTTCGCCTTCCTGCGCAGCAAAGGCCTCGGCCCGGCCAGGAATTGTATCAAATACATATACGATGTCGATTTTTCTTACTGCTGCAAGGCACTCCAGTTGCAAGCGCCCTTGAGCGCCTGCCCCAATTATTGCGATGCAGCCTGCATCCTTACGCGCCAGCACATCGGTACCAAGTGCCCCTGCATACCCGGTACGCAAATTGGTCAGCCACGTGCTCTCCAAAATCGCCAGGATGCTGCCATCATCAATAGAATGAAGCAAAATCACCCCTTTAAGTGCCTGGTCTTCTGCGGGAAATTTGGCATGAACCTTGACAGTATAAGCGGGAATTCCTGGAACAAATCCAGGGGCTAACAACATAGCGCTGGATCCCTGGGGTGAAGGTTCAGGCAGGCGCACTGGAAATCGATTTCCCATAACAAAATCGGTCATTGCCGTCGAGGCGAACCCTTGTCTGAGTGCGTCAAGGATCAATTCGGGTGATGTGACCCGGGCAATTTCCCGGCGGGTAAGAATTAAGGTTTCGGCCATTTACAAACACTACGCCCGGTTTACATAAAACGCATCCAAAATTGAATATCGGCTTGACAGTGCACAGCTATTCCCGCACCTAAAAAGCTGGCATCAAACTTAATGCTGGCGGCCTGCAAACTAAAACCTGCGGAGAAAAAGACATGAACGTGCTAAAAATTGCCGCCTTCAGTGATGGAAACCTAGGCGGTAATCCTGCCGGCGTTGTCATCGGTAATAAACTTCCCGATCGCGGAGAAATGCAGAGCAAAGCCGCTGAAGTCGGGTTTTCCGAAACAGCATTTGCAGCCCCAAAGGATGGCGGCTGGATTGTTCGTTATTTTTCCCCTGAAACGGAAGTACCGTTTTGCGGTCATGCAACAATCGCGCTTGGCGCAGCCCTGGCGCTTCAGGACGGTGACGGCGTTTTCCCGTTAAGTTTGAGTGCGGCGGAAATTTCTGTAGAGGGGCAACGGCAGGGAGATATTATTTCCGCAGCCTTGCAATCCCCGGCAACCACAAGCACTCCGGCCAATCAGGAGTTGGTTGTTGAGGCATTAAACCTGTTCAATTATAAACCCCAAGACCTCGACCCGAGAATTCCTCCGGCTGTGGCATACGCAGGCGCCACCCACCTAATCCTCGCTTTGTCTAATCGGGCTCGTCTTTCAGACATGCATTACAATTTGAATGACGGTCGCGAATTTATGCGCAGATCAAACCTTGTGACCATTTCTCTGATCCATTCAGAAAGTGCCCAGAAATTTCACGTGCGAAATCCTTTTGCCTCCGGCGGCGTTGTTGAAGACCCCGCCACAGGTGCCGCAGCAGCAGCCCTTGCCGGTTATCTGCGCGATCTCGGGTGGCCGCACAACGGTGTTATTGACATTGTCCAAGGTGAAGACATGGGCATGAAATCGCTGCTGCGGGCTGAAATACCTGAAGCAAAAGGCAGCTCAATCCGCGTGTCCGGCACGGCCCGGATTATGTAAGCGGCAATACATCAGACTATTCCCAGCAGCGTTGCGCCCAGGATCAATTGACTGCCAAAGCCTATTAAAAAGGCCGGTGTTCTAAGCCACGGCAAGGCCAGAATATATATGATGTAGTGTGCTGCCCGTGAAAAGAAAAAGGCAGCAGCAGCAAAAGCCGTCGCCGGAGTTCCAACGTCCAAAACCCGAATAGCTAAGGCCAGCAGCCCAAAAACCAGCAGATTTTCAATCGCATTGGTATGGGCCCGAATGGCGCGCTGAGCCCAATCGGCCTTGGTATCCACATCATGGCGCGGATCGCGCAGGGCTTCATAGGGTTTAAATTCAATAATGCGCTGGAGAATATGAGGCAGCCAAAAAACCGAGGTCACAAGGGCAGTAAGAATTGTCCAGTAAAGTTCAGGCGTCATGGTTGTTGTCATGGCAGGTCTCCGTCAAGGTTGATTGCCGCCATAATCATGCCTACAATGATATTTGTGAAGTACGCAGTAATATTGCCAGTAGTGTCCTATTTTGCACTTAGGGAGCAGAAATGACCCGAAAACAACGCCACGCGCAGTATATCGAGTGCCCGGTTGAAGCTACCCTTGACGTAATCGGCGGTAAGTGGAAAGGCGTGATCTTATTTCGCCTTATGGACGGTACTAAACGCTTCAGCGAACTGCAAAAACTGCTGAGCAAGGTAACCCAGCGGACCTTGACCAATCAACTGCGCGCCTTGGAAGCAGACGGCCTTATAAACCGCAAGGTCTATGCCCAGGTCCCCCCCAAGGTTGAATACAGCCTGACCGACAAAGGCCGTTCACTTAACTCGGTGCTCACGCAAATGCGGGACTGGGGACAAGCCCATATCCTTGACGGCTAAAGCACATTTTACCCCTACCGCTGCTTTGCATCAGGAGAAAGTACGATAGATGGTCACTGCATACGGGCAGAAATAGGTCAATTTGATCCGCGACCAGAACCTTAATTTCAAGGGTTTCAGGAATTTGTAGCGGTCAAAAACCTGGCTTTCTGCGGGATTTACATAAATCACAAATATCGGGCGAGGCTTGCAATCATATGAAAATTTAAGCCGGGTCAAAATCTGATCCAGCGCGGCCGAAGTCCAGTCCTTGTCCAAATACACAACAAGATTTTCCGTGGGAAAAACATAGCGCGTGGCGTCACCCAGTATATTCTCGATACGTGAACATCGCAGAAATTCTTCGGAAACCTTACCGAGGTTTTCATTAGCTATATTGTGAGTTTTTTCATCAATCTCCAGACCGATCACCTGTTTGAAATGGTGGTCTGCCGCCGACATCATTGCGCGGCCTGCACCTGATCCCAGATCAACGAAACTCGCCGTCCGCGGATCAACCGGCAAGGGCGACAGCGACCATTCAACTGCCAAAACATTGCTCGGCACCACAGAGCCAGAGCGCCCAGCGACACGATCGCCAGCCCCACGGCTTTGAGAACGCGATACTGGTAGATTGATTTTCAGCCCTCTTTCGGCATCAAACACCTTATCGGCAAAATAATGATGTATCCTGCCAAACACTTTTGCCCGGATAACCCCTCGCACAACCTTGAGCGTCTCACGCAACGCGGTACGGTCAGAAGAAGAAATAACATCTGCCATTTTCTCTCACCTGTTTTAAAAGCAGGCCTCTAATGTTCCAATTTGAGACAAATGCGCAAAAATTCAGAACAATTCGACTGCTTTTGAGTAACTGGACTAAAAAATTGCAGGAATTATGCCAATATCGCCTTTTTTTTGACTAAGCAGCGAGTTGCGGGTCAAATCATAAATGTGTAAGTGAACTTTACGAAATTGGTCCACATCCCCACGAGAGCCTTTTCCACCCATGCCCGAAAACCAGAATAATCAAAAAAAAACGGTTCTCATAACCGGGGCTGCCCAGCGCATTGGCAAAGCAATCGCCTTGGATTTTGCCCAAGCAGGCTGGGACGTTGCCGTTCACTGTTACACGTCTCTGGAGGCTGGCGGTAAGGTTTGCGAGGAAATCCAAAATTTGGGCTGCAAGGCCGCCTTGATCCAATGTGATCTGGCTGAAGCAAATGCCGGTGAAAAAATATTTGAACAGGCAACCAGCGTTCTGGGACCGGTTTCCTGCCTCATTAACAATGCTTCATTATTTGAGCCCGATGATATAGCTACCGTATCGCCGCAGAGTTGGGCGCTTCATCTTGATGTAAATTTGCGTGCACCTGTATTTCTTGCCCAAGCCTTTTCGGCCCAGCTCCCCAACTCAATTCAGGGAAATATTATTAACCTCATCGACCAGCGCGTCTGGAAACTAAATCCGCAATTTCTCTCCTACACCACTAGCAAGGCAGCTTTGTGGACATTGACCCGTACCCTGGCGCAAGCTCTGGCTCCATCTATCCGGGTCAACGCCATCGGTCCCGGTCCCGCCTTGCCCAATGAGCGTCAGGGACTACAGGATTTCATCAAACAGAGCTCTCGCACTTTGCTCAAACGCGGCACCAGCCCCGAAGAGATTTGCCGAACCGTGCGTTTTATTCTTGAATCCCCGGCAATGACCGGGCAAATGATAGCACTTGACGGTGGCCAGCATCTTGCCTGGCAAACGCCGGATGTTGTCGACATCAAAGAATAGGCTTAGGCTCAAGCCATCTGAACTTAGTCAATAATTCGAGTATGGTATTAATGAAATGACCCAAACAATACCCCAGCCAAGCCAGCATATCGCCGATGCGATACGCGCCATACGACATGTTTTTGTCAGCAACCTTAAGCTTGACGCGCTAATCGGGGTTTATGAGCATGAACTGGTTAATCCGCAACCTATAATCATCAACATTGATTTGACTGTCAGCGAAGATAAAACCTCCCTCAATGACAAACTCGCTGGGGTTGTATGTTACGAGACTATTGTCAACAAGATTAAAACCATAATTGACCAGGGCCACGTAAACCTTGTCGAAACACTGGCAGAAAAATTTGCTGAAGCCTGTCTCGAAGATTCCCGCGTCATAGCTGCCCGCATCCGCCTGGAAAAACCTGAGGCAATTGCGGAAGCAGCCAGTGTTGGAATAGAAATCGAGCGCACAAATTCACGCAGTTAGGTGATAACAATTCCGCAGATGCGGAACTTCGAAATTAACGATCCATAGATGAAACTGAAAGTACCACCTACCGAACTTTCCTCCCAGAGGGTCAATAATGTGAACCACGACCCTGACAAGTTTGATGGTTCCGAACTGCAAAAATCCGGCCCTGAGATCATTAAGGCATTTTTGAAAACCCTGCCGCCACGCCCTGGTGTCTATCGCATGCTGAACGCCAAAGGCCAGGTTCTATATGTCGGCAAGGCGCGAAATCTTAAAAAGCGGGTACAAAGTTATACCCGCATGATGGGTCATACCAACAGGATTGCACAGATGATCCTGTTAACCAGCGACATGGAATTTATCACCACAGCGAGTGAGGCCGATGCACTGCTGCTTGAAGCCAATTTAATTAAACGGCTCAAACCCAGGTTTAATGTCGTTCTGAGAGACGATAAGTCCTTCCCCTATATTCTGATTGCCCGCGACCACGACTTTCCGCAGATTCTCAAACACCGCGGTGCCCGCAATCGCAAAGGCGATTATTATGGCCCCTTTGCCTCAGCAGGCGCGGTCAACCGCACCATTAATGCCCTGCAACGAGCCTTCCTGTTGCGGTCATGTTCTGATTCTGTTTATGAAAACCGCAGCAGACCCTGCCTGCTTCACCAAATAAAACGTTGCAGTGCGCCCTGCACCGATGAAATTCCGGCCCAGGAATATAGCCGTCTGGTCGAAGAAACTGCGGTTTTCCTGTCTGGTCGCAGCAAAACAGTTCAGGGAAAGCTGGCCCAGCTCATGGAAACAGCCAGCAATCAACTGGATTTTGAGCAAGCCGCCATTTATAGAGACCGCATCGCTGCCCTCAGCCATATCCAGGCCCATCAGGGCATTAATCCCAAAACCGTGAAGGAAGCAGACATATTCGCGCTTAATCGTGCCGGTGGTCAGATTTGCATACAGGTATTCTTTTTCCGCGCCGGTCAAAACTGGGGCAATCGGGCTTATTTCCCCCGTGCCGATAAAAGCCATGAAGAAGCGGAGATCCTGGAGAGCTTTCTCGCCCAGTTTTATGATGACAAACCAGTACCGCGAACGGTTCTTCTAAGCCACAAGATCCCCGCCCAGGCGCTGCTTCAAGAGGCACTCACAGTAAAATCGGACGGCAAGGTCGAGGTGCTCACACCCCAGCGTGGCGAAAAACGCCAATTGGTTGCTCAGGCCCAAAACAATGCCCGCGAAGCGCTCGAACGCCGGATGGCCGAAACCGCCTCGCACCGGAAACTGATGGCGGGAATTGCCAAAATCTTTGATCTCGAGCATCCTCCCGAGCGCATAGAAATTTACGACAACAGCCACATTCAGGGAAGCCACCCCATCGGTGCCATGGTCGTCGCCGGGCCGGAAGGATTTTTGAAAAACCAGTATCGAAAATTCAATATCAAGGACACGAAAATTAATCCGGGCGATGACTACGCCATGATGCGGGAAGTTATGACCCGGCGCTTCAGTCGGCTTCTAAGGCAAAACGATCCAGCGCTTTTACAAAACGAACACGGCAATAAACAAGCTGGTGAGGCTCAATGGCCTGATCTTTTGATTATTGATGGCGGCAAGGGACAATTGTCTTGCGTCGAAGAAGTATTGGGCGAACTCGGTATCGAAAACCTCAAAGTAGTCTCCATTGCCAAGGGCCCGGACAGGAATGCCGGGCGCGAACATTTCCACATGAAGGGAAAAGCTGCATTCATGCTGGAGCAAAGAGACCCGGTTCTTTACTATACCCAACGGTTGCGCGATGAGGCTCACCGTTTTGCTATAGGCAGTCATCGCGCCCGGCGCAAAAAGGCATTTGGCAAATCCCCGCTTGATGAAATTGCGGGTATTGGCCCTGGCCGTAAAAAATCACTGTTGAGACATTTTGGCTCAGCAAAAGCAGTAAGCAGGTCTGGCCTAACTGACCTTGAAGCGGTAAATGGTATAAATAAGTCTATGGCAAAAACAATTTACGATCATTTTCACAATATATCGAATTGATCTGATTTTTCCGGTACGAAAGAGCGATGGAAAATATTCCCCAAAACCGCAGAATGCTGGCGACAAGCATACCAAATATTTTGACCTATGGTCGCATCGCTGCGGTTCCCGCTCTGGTGGCAACATTTTATGTTGAAGGAAATTCCTCACATTGGTTTGCCTTGTCCATATTTATCGTCGCCGGTATTACCGATTTTTTTGACGGCTACCTCGCCCGCGCCTGGGATCAGCAATCTTCCCTCGGCCGCATGCTTGATCCTATTGCTGACAAACTTATTGTCTCAGCCGCCTTATTGATGCTGGTTAGCGATGACACAATCGCCGGAATTTCCCTGATCCCGACCGTTGTTATATTGATGAGAGAGATTTTGGTTTCAGGCCTGCGTGAGTTTTTAGCCGAGCTGCGCGTGAGTGTACCCTCCAGCCGTTTGGCAAAATGGAAAACCACCGTTCAAATCGTCGCAATCTGCTTTTTGCTCGCCGGTAAAGCCGGTGAGGAAATTTTGCCGGGAACCATAGCCATCGGCCTAACTGGCTTGTGGATTGCGGCAATCATTACCATTTATACCGGATATGAATATTTTCGGGCAGGCGTTGCCCACCTGATGGGAGAAGGCCAGTGAAAATTTTTTATTTTGCCTGGGTACGGCAACGGGCAGGATTGTCCGAAGAAACCGTGGACTTGCCCCAGCATATAGAAACCCTCAACGATCTGGTCATGTGGCTCAAGGACCGCGGCCCAGGATTTGAAGCAGCATTTGCCGACATAAAATCCGTCCGTGCAGCAATTGATCAGGCACACGCTCCACTGGAATCAAGCATCAAGGGTGCCTCGGAAGTCGCTTTTTTCCCGCCGGTCACCGGCGGTTAACCGCCACCCCTAACCTGTTCTGCTCACGTTTTGGGTTGTACTTCCTTGGCGTAATCTTCAACCAGGGTTTTGGTAAGATCACCGACGTCGAAAGTATATGGTCCGATTTCTGAAACCGGCGTTACCTCTGCGGCCGTACCTGTTAAAAAGCACTGTTCAAAATCCGCCATTTCATCTGGCTGTATCGAGCGCTCGACAACTTCAACCTGGCGAGCTCTGGCAAGATCGATAACAGTTCGCCGCGTAATACCATCAAGAAAACTATCCGGCGTTGGCGTATGAAGTGCGCCGTCTTTAACGAAAAAAACATTCGCCCCGGTAGCCTCTGCCACCTTACCGGTATGATCCAGCATAAGAGCATCAGCATAACCCGCCTTCTCTGCCGCATGTTTTGACAACGTACAGATCATATAGAGCCCGGCAGCTTTACTTTTACACGGAATGGTCGCTGGATCCGGCCTGCGGTAAATAGCCATATCCAGCCGAATTCCCTTGAAGCGTTCCTCGGGAGAAAAATAAGACGGCCATTCCCAGGCAGCAATCGCCACGTTAATTTTTGTATTCTGAGCGGAAACTCCCATCATTTCCGAGCCGCGCCAGGCAACCGGCCGGACGTATCCATCCACCAAATTTTGCGCCGCAACAATATCCTTGCAGGCCTGGTCGATTTCTTCCACGGTATAGGGAATTTCGAAATCGAGCATGCGCGCCGAGGCAAACAGACGTTCGGTGTGCTCCCGCAATTTGAAAATAGTCCCGCTGTATAACCGCTCTCCTTCAAAAACGGAGCTTGCATAATGCAATGCATGGCTCAACACATGAAGCTTGGCATCGCCCCACGGCACAAGGTCACCATTGTACCAAATAAATCCCTCACGCTGGTCAAAAGGTAAACCTGGAGCCGCCATTGCCTTATCCTCTATATTTTTGCCGCTGCTTCTTTGATCATGCTCGACACACGTGCACCTAGTGCGCTATGCCCCAAAACACATTCCGGAATGTTTCGAATGAAGAAATTTTATAACCAATTATTGCCAACAATTGACCATTCATTTCTAAATTTGTCGACTAGAAGTAACAATCAGATTAAAATAAGTCAATATAGCTGACATAAATTCTAATAAGGCTGCGAAAAATGCAAAGCCAGACACATACGAAAGATACGTCCGACAGCACAGAAGCTGTACCCCTGGGCAACGAGGCCAATCCGTTTGAAGCCG
>JAJFHR010000176.1 GCA_021775515.1 Hyphomicrobiales bacterium
AAGCATGGAAACAGGCAATATAATTGAGAAGATTACGCAGGAATTTGAAACTCTCAAGTCCATTACCAGCGGACCAATGACAATTGATGTTGAACCGGGTGAAACAATCATCAAGGAAGGTGAAACCGGGAATTTTCTATACGTTGTCAAAGAAGGAATTGTCGAAATTAAATATGGCGATGTAATCCTGGAACGAATTTCCGAAGGGCAGATCTTTGGTGAAATGGCTCTCATTGATGACGCCGAGCGAAGTGCCAGCGTCGTTGCCCATACGGCCGGCGTAATTCTTGCGATTAGCCGCTCAATGTTCCGCAAACTTGTACGCAAAGATCCCGGTTTTGCCCTGCTGGTCATGAACACAATGAACCGGCGCATTCGCCAGATGAATGTCCGGTTGAAAATTTCTACTGATTCCAGCAAATAACCTTCGGCGATATGTCACCAGGAAATGTGCCGGTTTTACCTTCTAACGGAGCGAAACAAATTTTCCAGGAAGCACTATTGTGAGTTCAACAAATTTACCCTTGAAGTAGAGAAATACGCTGACTGACCCCGATCAAGGCACCACAAAAAGCGCACTGTCACAGTTCCAGGTGATGGTGAAGCAAATCATGGCCAGGTTCACCAGTCCGTATTATCCCATTACCCTGCTGGTATTATTATTTGCAGTGTCGTTAAGGGTGGCTGACCCACCCATTTTGGCGCAATTTCGCTTGTTAGTATTCGATGCCTATCAAAGACTTTCGCCGCGAGAACCTCTTAATCAAACACCAGTGGTCATTATCGACATCGACGAGGCAAGCCTGAAACGTTTGGGCCAATGGCCATGGCCAAGAACGGTAATGTCTCAGATATTGCAGCAACTGCGCCAGGCTAAGGTCGCCGCGGTCGGCTTTGATATCTTGTTTGCTGAAGCAGATCGCCTGTCGCCGGAAGAGGCGCTGAAATATTGGCCTAAGTTTTCAAAAAGCGACGAATTGCGCGCTCAGATTTCTCAGCTCGGATCCCATGATGCGGTGTTTGCAAAAGAAATTTCTCTAGGCAATGTTGTTGCCGGTTTCGTCCTGAGCCAACAACAAACCAACTCCCCCCCGGAACTTAAGGCCTCATTTGCATTTGCCGGTGATGATCCAAAGGAATTTGTACCCGGATTCAGTGGTGTTATCGACAATCTGCCTGCACTAAGCGCTGCTGCAAATGGCGCCGGGTTTCTCAACTGGGCCCCAGACCGCGACCAGATCATGCGGCGGGTTCCTCTACTAATGAAATCAGGTAAGGCACTTTTACCTGCCATGAGTATCGAAACACTTCGGGTTGCTCAGGGCGCGGGAACCTACGTCATCAAATCTTCAGGAGCAAGCGGCGTCGAAGCCTTCGGCTCCAAAACCGGCATCAATTCCATCCGCGTTGGTAACGTCATCGTTCCAACCAATGACACTGGCGAGATGCTGATACATTTTGCCTACCGCGATCCTTCGCGATATATCTCTGCCGCACAATTGCTGGACAACAAGATCGCAGCATCCAGGCTGGAGGGGCGCATTGTGCTCATTGGAGCAAGTGCCGCCGGTCTATTCGATATTCGCGCCACCCCGCTAGAAAGTGCTTTACCAGGGGTCGAAGTTCACGCCCAGGCAATCGAGCAAATATTACTGGGTCGTTTTCTCCAGCGTCCCGACTTTGCCAAGGGCGCCGAAGTCATTTTTTTGATTGTTATGGTCATTGCACTGATCCTACTGCTGCCCAAGCTGGGCGCCGCTTATTCGGCCTTGTTGGGAGGCGGCACCGTGGTTATTTTGGCCCTGGGCTCATACTGGTTGTTTGTCAATTGGGGCTGGCTGGCCGATCCGGTATACCCCGCCCTTAGCGCCCTGGCTGTTTATCTTTCCGGCTCTCTCATTGTTTACATAGACAGTGAAGTCCAGCGCCGGAGAATTCGCTCAGCCTTCAGCTATTATCTTGCTCCTGAAATGGTTCAGCAACTCACGAATAATCCCGATAAACTTGTGCTCGGTGGAGAAAGGCGGGAACTGACTTTATTGTTTTCAGATATCCGCGGGTTCACCGGCATCTCGGAAGGCTTGGATGCCGACGTTCTCATATCGCTGATCAACAGGATATTGACCCCGTTGAGCGATTCAATCATGGTCCATCGCGGCACCATCGATAAATTTATGGGCGATGCCATCATGGCATTCTGGAATGCACCCATTGATGATCCCGACCATGCCAAAAATGCTGCATTAGCCGCACTCGACATGTTGGATAGGCTGCGCCGGTTGAATGAAACCCTTCGGGCCGAAGCCATTTCCAAGGATGAAAAATTCCGCCCGATCCAGATGGGTGTGGGACTTAACTCCGGCGTTTGCAGCGTCGGCAATATGGGTTCCGAACAACGGTTTGATTATTCCGTCCTAGGCGATAGCGTTAACATCGCCGCCCGCCTTGAAGGCCAAACCAAGGAATATGGCGTCGATATTCTGATGGGAGAAGAGACTGCCAACGCCATCCCGGAACTTGCCAACCTCGAAATAGACCTCATAATCGTTAAAGGCAAAACCAAACCAATAGCCATCTACGCGCTTTTGGGCGGAGAAGATCTAGCGCAATCAGCAAAATTTATTTCATTGAAAAAATTTCAAGATCAGTTTTTACGTGCCTACCGTAACCAGGCCTGGGATGAGGCCGAGACACAGCTTAAAGCCTGCAAGGATAAGGCGTCCGAGCTTGCAACACTCTATGGCATCTACGCGCACAGAATCAGAGAGTTTCGTAAAAATCCGCCGCCAAAAAATTGGAACGGTGCATATATAGCGCAGTCAAAATGACATTGCGGCGAGATAGATACATTAATTTTTGTCCCGCTGGTCCTATCACTGCCTCTCTGCGGCAATGATCCCCTGCGCGGTAAAGTTACCCGGATTACCCGGATCTCGTACATCAAATTTACCGACAACTCCCTGCACAGGATTTTGCGGACCCGAAACAAAGGTTCCGGTTATTTTCCCGGCAAAAGCGCCATTGATGACACCGCTGAAATTACCGGGATTTGTGGATGCACTCAGCGTCGGCGCATTAATGGTATTTCCGTCAAAATTGGTAATCTGAGCACTGCCGGTTCTAGTGCTGAAATCCCACGTCTGGGCATAATTGCCCGCAGCAACATATTGTTGCGTCTGCCCGGCTACAATCTTCGCTACGTTGCCAATGACATGGCCGTTAAAGGTTGCAGCCCCTGTGGTTGGAATGTTGGTGGATGGGTTTCCGGCAACCCAGGTGCCTAGATGAAAAAAGTCCCGGCGCGATTGCCCTGGGCTGGCTTGAGGATCTTGATACCGCAGGCGGCCACCCCAATAGCCCCACTCCAGAAACTTGCACGCGCATATATTGACATTTCCCGGGACAAAGTTGGTCGCCGGAACCAACTCGTTACCAAAAAAGTAAATATTGGGGCTGTTCTGCTGAACGCCGCCGGGATTGGGATAGGTAAATGTCGTAGCGTTATCAAACGTGATAGATGTCTCCGACCTATTGTGCTGGGCGCCAAATCGGTCATCGTCAATAAAGCCGCTTCGTCCAGTACCCGACCGTGTCGGATCTTCGCCGAATGTCAGTTTGTATTCATCGACAAAATCCAGGCTATCAACATCAAACAGCACTGTCTGCGCCCGCATAGTATTGCGATTGGCATTGAAAATCACCTCCAGGCCTTCTCCAGCAATCGACGGGTCATCTCCCGATTGAAAAATCTTCGGCAACTGATTTGGTGCACCGCTTTCCTGCAAACCTCCAGCAAAGCCAATCAGCGTGCGGCTGGTTCGCACATTTTGATTAGCGGTGGGTACGGTGTTTTTTAACAACGCTAATTGGGTAGTTGCATATCTATCGGTGATTACATCGAAGGAGGAATTAAAACCATCCTTGAAGTCGATAGAAGCAGCCTCTTTGACCTTTGGGTCATTACCAATAAGAAAAAACTCACCGTCGGGGCCAAATAAAGCATTACCCTCAGCGCCGTCTAGGGCGTCTACACGACCCAGCAATGCAGCCGAACCCTTGTTAGCGGCCTGTCTGAAGCTACCACGCAGTGAGTAGACAAGATCTGGGCCATTGCCATTGTCGATAACCGTTGCTGCCTGCAACAGCGTATACGAATTCTGATTTGCCCCCTGCCCGTTAATAACCAGATTGCCTTGCAGCATCACTGTTCGCGACGAAGTTGCAGACGGGTATTGTCCAATTACGCCGCCATTTTGGACTTTCAACAAAAGGTCGGTTGTTGTCGCATTTGCCAGACCGGGAATTGCATTAAACAAAGACAAAGGAACCGGTGAGTTTTGGGTAAAATCTGGAACGAGGGCATAATTGCGCAATGAATCATCCGCAATCAAATTTGCCGCTGGTGTCTTCTGACCACCGAAAACCACAGCCAGATCGGTGTTGCCAAAATCAAAATTTGTTACCTCAAAAAGAAAAAAACTAAGATCTGGAGCAACAAACGCCCGGCCTGCATCATTTAACGGCGTTACCGTGCCATTCGGAAATGTCTCGGTGATATCGCCGGGTTGAAGGGCGTTAAAGCCGATAACAAATGGTACGGTTATGGTTGTGGTAACACCGTTGTCGGTTTCCTGAAATAAAATTGTATTGTTTTGTATGGTGCCGATAATATTTTCATCGTCGGTGGGATCATCCCCGCCGACAAAGCCAAAACGACCGGGATCATTGATCACCAGGTTGCCCAGTTCCGGAATAGTATAGGTCAGCCCGCTGTTCAGGACCCTGGTGTTAACCTGGGTGCCGCCTGGTGCTGGCGGCGGCGGATCACCGATAACAACGTCCCGGTTTTCATCGCCGGCAGCGACATCGGGTTGAACCAGCACTGTCTCTACCTGCACCACATCAGTAGACTTAACTGCATTTTTTGCTGGTGGTGCAATCTGCTTTGGAGAATTGGCTGAATTGCTGGTCCCTATATTTGATTTGGCAACGGTTTTATTGGTCGGCGAGTTTTTGGCACCGCCGGTCTTTCCGGGCGTGCCTGACAACAACCGGTTTAATCCGGCAATATCAGCCTTGGTTGTCCGTCGCAGATTCAAACTGCCACCGATACCAATATCGATGCTATTGCCGTTTTGAAAAGCGCGCTTGAGGTTTGAACAGGTAGCCAGGCCGCCGCCGGCGCAGCCTGATCCCACCGTCATCTCACTGCCAAACAGAAAGGAAAAAGTGCTCTTTTGACCCTGAATGCCAACCTTCCCGGTCATTATTCCACCGCGGATACCAATTGTGGCTACCGAGGTTTTGATGGTTACACCGCCTTCTTTTTTGGATAATCTGCCGCCGACAAAACGAAAAACGCCCTGGACCACATTGACGACCATCTTGCCGGTTTTTTTATTTGGGTCATAAATGAATTTGTCGATGACAAGCTCGGATTTTGGCCCCACAGTAAAAGCTGACCCATCAACAAACAAAAGTTGGGCAAGACCGTCACTGGAAGTTTTAATACGCTCGTTAAAAACAACATTTTTCCCCAAAAACAACCGGCGGGTAACACCTCCCGGCGGCGTGCCGAAGGCTGTTGGATTTATCGCACTGGTCACACCCACTTTAGTCGCGGAAAAGCCAGGACCGGCATTAATCGACAGAATGCCGGCTACGAGCAGATACGTGCTTATTTTCCAAACTTTCATGTCACCACCCTCGCTCAAAATTTCTTACCCAGAGCCACGTAAGCCGACCAGCCACTGTAGCTGTAAATATCGTAGTTTGACCCGTGGTCGCGATATTCAACCTGCGGAACAATGGTCATATCATCGACCACGGGGATCGTTAACGTCGCCCGCGCGAACAGTTCGTTTGTTTTCTGTTTTTCGTTGGCATTTATAGAGGGGTCCGGATTATCGTATCGGGAATGCCGGTAACCGCCGGTCACATCAAGATATAGGATCGGTCCGAACGTCTCGCTGTTTTTAAATGGCGAGGTAACGGTCATTGTCGCGCCGATTTCACCGCT
Source organism: Hyphomicrobiales bacterium (assembly GCA_021775515.1). GTDB lineage: Bacteria > Pseudomonadota > Alphaproteobacteria > Rhizobiales > JAJFHR01 > JAJFHR01. Next base: position 6,020 of record JAJFHR010000176.1, read on the forward strand.
GATCTGATAATTATCGAAAAACCCAACATCAACATTCTCCCGCTCGCCTCTGATCAGGCCATGGGCCAACATCCGTGGAGACACCGGGGCAGCGCCCGCGATTTCGGCGCTGATTGCGTATCCGTCGCGATCAGTGGCACGGGGTCGTTTTGACGTATTATTGTACCATTTTCGCCGGAACTCGGCTTTCGCCCGCACCGATTTTCCTTCTGCAGTGCGCCCGGAGATACGTGTCCCTATGCCCAGGGTTGAAAAATAGAGGTTGTCATCGAGACCAACAGCATTGCCGATGGCGTAGACGCCAAGTTGAGTATTATCGATGCCATATCTCTGCAAATTAAAAGACGGCCCGAAAGTAACCTCCGTAACCAGGGTATCAAGTCTCGAAACATCCAGATATTTAGCACCGTAGAACAGGACATCGAGCTCCAGGAGATCGCCTTGCCTGTGCAAGTCGTAATCATAATGAAGGGAGCCTGCGACAAATGCATTTACATCTGATTTTTCGACATTCTCGTTGTCGAGAACAAAGGTAACCCCGTTCAAATCTACATTAGCAGATGAGGGGCCTGAGTTGGCATTTGACTGATACCGAATCCCGCCGAGAATTGATCCCGCAAATTTATTGCGTTTTTGCGCATTGTTAATCTGACCAAGAAATTTTGCCACCCGCTGTCGGACAATATCTGGAACATCATCCCCGGAAATGGCCAGTTCGAGATAATTTTGAGCCGTCGCATATGAGCCAAGACGGTAATAAAGCACCCCCAGTTCCAGTTGAATACGTGGCAGACCGGGAGCAAATATCAACATGCGTTCCAGCGCTGTAATTGCCCCTTCGAAATCTCCAAGCTGGCTTGAAAGGGTCGCATATTCGAACGCCAGATCAAGGTCAGCAGGATTGAGCAAAATCCGCTGAAACATAGCCTCCCGTCGCGCTTCCAGACTGGCTTTGTCATTTTCCGGCGCAGCAAATGCCGGCGAATAGAGCCCAGAAACAAAGACCGCCCCGGCAAGGAAAAGTGCGATGGTAGTTATCCGCACAAAAACTCTGCGCGCATACCGCACTATACGCATGACCCTCACCCTCAAAATTTTTACTTTTAATTACTTAAAGTTTTACACTTATGCCTTGTCTAATCATAGCGAAATCAACCTCACAACATTCATTGTTGAAAATTAAATTTCAGGCGTGTCAAAAATACCGAAATTATTAGGAATTTGCTGTCTTCCTCCAGCGTTGATAAGATTGCAGCACAAGATCGAAATAACAACTACGGTGCTGCACAAAAATCAGTTATAATCTCCTGGGGATTCTCAAATTTGTGCAGTCTAACAAGCGGTTGACCATCCTATCATTGGCAACCCACCACTACAGTTCAAAGGTTTTAACAAAACGACGGGGAGACCGATGGGAACAATAATAATAGCCGCTGGATTGCTGATATTAGCTGCCACGTCGCTTCAGGCTGCCATGGGCCTGTATTCTGTCACTGCACGCACACTTGCTGCCAATCGTCTAGACCGGGCCCAATTAGCTCTTTTTCGGGATCGGGCAACAACGTTGCTGAAACGCGTTGATGCTGATCGTGCCCATCGCGAGTTGTCATGGAATGGCAAGAGAAAATTTCGCATTGCCCGACGGGTTTATGAAGATCCAAACAACGACATCTGCTCATTTTACCTAAGGCCTCACGATGAAAAACCGGTTCCACCCTTCCGCCCGGGGCAGTTCTTGACGTTTGAGCTTCCTATCCCCGGACAATCACAACCCGTGGTGCGTTGTTATTCCCTGTCGGATGGACCGGCAAACGAGCCGCAATATCGCGTTTCAATCAAGAAACTTGGGGCCCCGCCCAAAGCGCCGGAGGGGACACCACCTGGTTTATCCTCCAATTTTTTTCACGACCAGCTAAATGAAGACGACATTGTTGAGGTATTTGCCCCTGCTGGTGAATTTTATCTTGAACAGGAATCCGAGCGCCCGGTCGTGCTGATCGGCGGCGGTGTTGGGCTAACGCCCGTGGTCAGCATGTTGAACTGGCTGGTTTCTTCGGGAAGCAATCGTGAAATTTGGTTTTTCTACGGCGTACGAAACCGTTCAGAACACGCGATGTACGATCACCTGCAAGAGATTGCCAAAGAAAACCCCAACGTCCATACCGTCATCGCCTACAGTCAGCCCACCGAAACCTGCGTAAAAGGCGTGGATTACGATCACAAGGGATTTGTGGGCGTGGATCTCATGAAGAGTGTGCTGGAAACAAATAACTACGAGTTTTACATTTGTGGTCCACCACCGATGATGGACATGGTGACCAAAGCTCTGGCCGAGTGGGGCGTACCGGACGAGGACGTCAGATTTGAAGCTTTTGGACCGGCCTCGGTTAAAAAAGCCGGCAGTGGAGAGGACAGCAAACCTGAAGCAGGAGCACCGACATTCGAGGTTGAATTTTCGCGCTCCAAAATCAAGGCTCAATGGGCAAAAAATATGGGAACGCTGCTTGACCTCGCCGAAGCCAATGGTGTTAAGGCACGCTTTGGTTGCCGCGCCGGCAACTGTGGCACCTGTTCAACCGCACTCAAACAGGGTGACGTCGACTATGTGTCAAAACCCGGCAAGGAACCTGAATCCGGTTCTTGTTTGACCTGCATTGCCCAACCAACAAGCAATCTTGTGCTGGACATATAGAGGCTTCATTCCAAATTCAGGTTAATCGGCACGGCCATCCTGGCAAACCGGAAAACAACTGCCTGGCTTTTTACATCTCGTTATTTGCCAGGTAGCTTGGTTTGCATGATAGGCGTGCTGATATTTTCCACATGATAAATATGGCACAACAGGCAGCCCTCGCCTGCTGCGGTTTTTTGATGGCACACCGTGCAAACCTGTTGTTCAACCGGTTTGAAATTTGATGCAAAAACCTTAGGATCATTGGCTTTGTAAGTTTGCTGATATTTCGCCGCGCCATTGATTTCGTGACAGGCTACACAACCTTTTTCACCGAACAATCCAAAGTGCGGCTCATGCGAAAACTTGGTAAAGCGCTCTAGGGAATTAGTCACAGAAAACGGCGACCAATTTATCTTGAGGCTGTCTCCATCTCCACTGTCAACGCTATGGCATTTAGCACACTTTCCCTGCGCATCTTTTCCGGTAAGGCGATCAAATACCGGCGATGCAAGGTTGGAGTCCGCTTTGCCATATTGCCGGCCGGAAAAATCCAACCAGGCCTGCATGAACTTGTCCTTGTGTCCCACCGGTTTATACAACACCGCAAATTCCTGGCGATACCAGCCACCAAACTCCGCCCACGCCTCAGCCGCCATGGGCGCAGGAAGTTCTTCCTTTGTCACCGGTTTGTCAGTGGCAGCAACTTCGCTCTCTTTTTCCTCGCCAGCGAGAATGTCATCATCCTTGTTCTCGGCAAGAATACTGTCATCGCCGGAAAGAATATCGTCATCCTTTTTATCAGCCGGAGTTTTGGCCTCATCACCTGAGAGAATGTCATCATTCTTGTTCTCGGCAAGAATGCTGTCATCGCCGGAAAGAATGTCGGACTGATCCGGTTTCGAACCATCGGCGGTTTTTTCGGGCGGTGTATCTAATCCTTCACCTTCAGTTTTTTTATCGCCTGGCTCCTCCACTGGATCGGGGGCTGTTGCAGGTGTCATAGGTTCACCGCGCCTGTGGCGCAAAACTTCGGTTGGCAGATTTGGCAGCCAATCGCGTTGGACACCGAGCAGCACATCTCTTGACAAGTTTGCAGTCAGGCTGGCGAGAAGCTTTGGATCGACCTCACTCGCCATTGCGGCACCCTGCATTTTCATAACATCCGAAGTCTTTGTCCAAGCAAGCTGATAGACTAGAGACTTCACTTCCCAGACCAATTTCTCAACGGCCGCAATTTCTTCATCAGTTGCTTCCGTCAAATCGAGAAGATCCAGCTTCTCAACGGTTCTGAGCATTTCTCTACGTTCTTCATCCCAACCAATCAAAAGCTTCATAAGCGGGGCGATTTCAGCTTCAGAATCCTCCGGCCACTCACCAATATCCGCCTTTTTCTCCCGCAAGGTCTCGACATCCAGACCAGGAAGCGCCAGAAAAGTGATACCCTTAGGCCCGGTCGCCCGGTCAGTGCCGACAATTTGTCCGATGTGGCAGGTAGAACACATCTGTTCAAATGGTTTAACTGCCATAAGACCACTATTTGCGCTGGGGGTATGGCAGTCTGCACAGACACCCGGTAGCGATTTAACGTTTTTATTATCAGCAAGCGCTTTTGGAAAATGTTCAGAAAAATGGCTGGAATGGTCAAATATGACCCGGGTGCGACGCCCGTATGGATAGTCGGTAAACTGCGGATGCCCGTTTTTAAAATTGCTGAATTGAGCCGTATGGCAGGTCTGGCACTGAACATCCGCCATCGCCTTTAGGTCGAATTTCTCTCCTTGATGTTCCTTATGGCAGGTTGCGCAAAAAACGCCCTTTTCAAATGTTTTACCCGCCGGGAACAGCGCCTGGCGAAAACTCGCCATGATTGGCTCTGTATTAGCCTGCACCGCCGCCTGATGCCGTTCTGTCAGCGCCGCCAATTTATCCAGAGCAAGATTATGTGGGTTTAGCGCATCTGTACCAATTTTGTGGCACTTAAGGCAGGCCCCACTGTCTTTGACAGGATCTGACGGCCCAAAAATAGAGTGAATCCAATCAAACTCTCCACTCGAAACATTGGCATGGCAATCACCGCAGCTTTTCAGTGAACTATGTGCCGTATTCAGCGGGCCCGGCATTAATAAGTTTATATCTCCGGCGTAAGCGAAAATTACCGCCAGGAAACCTACCGCCAGAGAGGCTATCCATCGAGTTGCGCGCGCGCGTTTGGCACGCAGGGTCAGCTTCGGTCGGCACTTTGGAATGGCCTTGCAGCACACGCCATCGGGACCTGGTCCCTGCTCGCACTTCCCCCCCCTTGATGTTGGCCGGGTACAATGCCAGCGCGCATCGGTTTTCATCGGCACACATTCAAAACTGGCCTGACAAACTCCGCGCCCATCGGGTCCAACACGGCACGGTTTTCCAGCATCAAGATGCCCGCAAACCCACTTTTGTGTGGGCCTTTCATAAGCACTTTTCCGGAAACCAAATTGTTGTAAGAGTTTCAGTTTATGGCACTCCCGACGAATAGGCATAGACGACAGCTACATGAGCCGCCACCAGCAACAGCAACCCGTATGTTGCCGGAATATGTACAAATAACCAAGCTTTCAGCATGCCTTGTTGGGCATAGTGAAAGTCCAGATTGTCTTTGGCTTGAACAAGATCTTTAATCTTCATCAAACGCTCTTTACCTGGATCATCCAGATATTGTTTCAGGTTATCAATTTCACTGTTAATGCGGTTCAGTGGCCGCCGCGAATTTCGCAGGTGCAAAAAGAGATTTTGCGGACGCCGAAAAAATGCATGAAGCGTGTTGATATAAAGATTTGAAATAGTCAGCGAACCTGCCTGATTGACGGAATCTATCGCCAACGCCTCTACTTCTTCTGCAAGTCCGGTGCGGAAGGCTGGAATTCTTTCAAAAAGTATACGCTCGGAATGCTGTTCGAGTTTTGCCGGAACTGTTCTGGTCAAATAAATTCCCACAATGCCGCTTATCGCCACAATAATAAACAACAACCACAATGCCCACTCAAGCAGGCCGGCTGGAAATGACAGATCTGTGTGCAATAAAAACACAGCAACAATGAAATATCCGACATAAATATGAAGTTGCAGCCACGCCGCAGCTCTTCCCAGGGGCAGCATTGGTAGTTTTTTTCTGATGTTAAAGAGGACCAAAAATAACATACCCGCTACCAACACCCAGCCATCAAGGAACCGGGGATCGCGCAATGCCGAACCATAAAGCCAGCTAGTCCCATAGAGGAATAAAATCGCTAGAGCGGTGATCACAGAATTTTGGATTATACGCTGCATCGTTAGTGCGAAAGCTCCAGCCAGTCAGACAGTTTTTCAATATTTTTTATATCGATGCGAATAAGCGCATCATGCGGGCAGGCCCGCTGGCATGCCGGGCCGCCAAGCTGATCTGCACACAAATCACACTTCGTGGCTTTATAAATCTGCTCCCCCTCGGCATCAGTCAAAAAAGCACCATCAGCATCGCGAATTTCTGCCATGCGAATATTATTGTAAGGGCACGAATTTGCGCAGGTGGCACAGCCGACACAGGTAACACTGTCAATAACCACAGAGCCGGTATCGATATCGCGATGTATGGCCCCCGTAGGGCATCCGATCAAGCAGACGGGATCTTTACAATGCATACAGGCATTGGCAATCATGAGGTTTTGGTGTGAAACCCCGTGCCTGACAAACCTTGGATTATTGTCATGTGCCACAGCACAGGCCCGAACACAGTCATCACAACTGACGCAGCGATCAGTGTTAATCGCCATGGTTTTAGTGCCGTTGATAAAACGATTATCAACTATAAAATCGAGCATCGATTGCTGAAGCCCCACTTTGTTCTCGTCCAG
>JAJFHR010000177.1 GCA_021775515.1 Hyphomicrobiales bacterium
TTGCGGAATTTCATGCGCATATATCCACCTTCGAGGGGATGAATTTTTTCAACCTTGAAAAGCAGATAAAACCACAATAGCAGGAACAAAATGTTCCCGGCATTGATACCGGTAGCGGCTGCCCGGCGCATGATGCGTTCCATGTGTTCGGGCGTATAATATGCATCCCAAATGTCTAGATAGGTCCGGTCGAATTCTTCATCCGACATAGTGGCATGATGTGTGACGCGATGGTTAAGGTCATATTTGTTCATGTCCGGGTCCATCCACACGCCCTTTTCGTAGGCAATCTTGTGGTCTTCGGATCCCGGCAGAGGTGTCAGAATATTAAACTCGAGCAAATCCAACGGCAATTCACGCTGCAAAATTTCAATATCGCGTAACATCGATTCACGCGTGTCGTTAGGGAAACCAAGAATATACCCGGCATAGGTGGTTACCCCATAAGACTTCCATTCCTGCAGCATTTCGCGATATTCGGTTATGCGATTTTGTTTTTTCTTGGCCGCTGCAAGGTTATCAGGATTGATGTTTTCCAGGCCGATGAAAACACGGGTTATGCCAGCCTTGGCTGCTTTTTCGATAAATCTCGGTATGCGATGGCATAGCGTATCCACTTCGATCAGAAATTTGGCCTTGATGCCGTCTTGTTCGCGAAGTTGGATCAGGCGATCGAAGATGGCTTCCCAGTTTTTGTTGCGGGCGAAGTTATCATCCGACATGAAAAACCGGTTGATGCCCTGAGCAAGATTATCACGGATGATTTTCTCTATGTCATCAGGTGAACGGTAACGGGATTTTCGCCCCTGTACATTAATGATGGTGCAAAACGAACACTGAAAAGGACACCCCCGGCCACAGTCCAGCCCGGTAACACCACCGGCGGTGCGGCGAATATGTTTTGCCGGTAAAATAGGGATGCATTCGCCTTCCAGGTTGGGCAAGTCATGCATGAAGTTATAGATTGGTTGGAGGTTGTCGGCATAGGCATCCTTCAATACCTCGGCCAACCGCCCGTCTTCTGCCTCACCGGCAAAAAACGAAATTCCCATTTTTTGCGCTTCAACAAGGTCAGGAGGCATTTCCTTTAACATTGAAATGCAGCCGGATATGTGAAACCCGCCAAAACATACCGGAATTCCAGCCTGGCGGAAGGGGCGTGCCAAATCCAATGCCCGGGGAAACTGATTTGACTGAACGCCAACGAGACCGATCAGGGCCTTGCCGCCGTCTTGGCGAATTTTTTTGATAATCTTGTCGGGGCGAACCCGGCGGTTGGTTTCATCATAAGTGTCGAGACGCAACTCGACATCATCACCCAACACTTTATTCTCACCGCATTCAACCGCCAACCCATTGAGGCAGCCTAGAGTATTTGACGGTATTGCTGATCGCAGCCATTGTATAGGATAACCGTCATCATCATAATGTGTCGGCTTGATCATGATGAAGTGAAAAACCGATTTCGACATATTTTACCTCTCCACATGACTGCTGTTGCCCGGTCCGGAAAATCATGTGGTGGGTTAGTCTACAAAATTTTTGCACTTGTAAGAAGAATATATTTTTAAATCTTCAGGTTTGCCAAGGCGGTGGCGGCTTTAACTTCGCCAGTCTTGATGTTGTTTCGATTCAATATTGAGACGGTTGTTTCCTGCGCAAAATCTAATTGATCATAATGATCGACAACCCCCAACATATGTAAAAGTTGCGCCATGACAAGTTCCGAGCTTCGCGTTGCGCCATCATCTATTTTTAGGGCAACTCCCAGACCCAACTCAGGCAAACTTGCGCAAAACACTCCCTCGGCGCCAGTTTTTACAAATGCCTTTTTGCCCAGTTTTTCCATGATCCTGGTGCAAAACCTGTCGGTGCCGGCAACCATGAACGGATTTAGCGCAACGGCAGATCTGATACGGTCACAAAGCTGCGCTGTTTCAGCATCAAGCCCCGCACCGGTTCCAAACCGGGCAAAACCAAAGGCCAGCCGATCCAGCGGCATGGCCCAGGTCGGCAATGAGCATCCGTCTATGCCCATGGGGGCCTCTATCAGGTTCAGTCCACAAAAACTCTCAATCACGCGTCTCACCCGTTGTTGCAGCTCATGCTCCGGTTTTATATATCCCCGGGTTTCAAGTCCCCGTTTGACGGCTGATGCCAACATGCCGGCATGTTTGCCGGAGCAATTATTATGCAAGGCACATGGTTTCCCCCCCGATCGGGCCAGATCATAGGCAGCTGTTTCGCGCGAGGGCCAATGAGCCCCGCACTCCAGATCGTCAACACTCAGACCGGCTTTTTTTAACATGTTTTCAGAGGTTTTGACATGATCCACCTCGCCGGAGTGAGAAGAACAGGCCAAGGCGATTTCGGCGTCATTGAGGTTAAATTCCTCAATCGCACCGGTCTCGAACGATGCAACCGCCTGCAAGGCCTTAATGGCGGAGCGAGGAAATACAGGTAAATTTATATCGCCCAGCGACAATCGAATATCACCGGTGGTATCGACAACAGTCAAGCTGCCTCTATGGCGGCTTTCAACGATGCCGCCGCGGGTAATTTCAACGAGAACAGGATTGGTCATAGCAGCTCGAAGTTTTGAACCTAATTGACTGGCAGCGGTGAGGATGGTTGGGGCGGCAGGATTCGAACCTGCGCATCGCGGGATCAAAACCCACTGCCTTACCGCTTGGCTACGCCCCAATAGATGAAAGCTTTTTAATTAGAAAAGCTCTGCCGACGCGCGGACCATACATGCATCATCTTATTCGTGCAATGAGAACGCGCAACGGAATTGGGTGATATAGTACGGTGCTATCAGGGTCAAGCGGAGAGCATAAATTCGTGATGCTGGATCAACAATTAATCGGGTTGACGCTGTTGAGAAACCTAATTAGAACCGCAGGTATAAGTCAAATTCTGTGTAGATGAGTGTCTATTTGAACCAAAATTTTGGTGGCGGAGCTGCTAGTCAAAAGGTTAGATTGTAGTATCGGAGTGTGGCGCAGCCTGGTAGCGCACCTCGTTCGGGACGAGGGGGTCGGAGGTTCAAATCCTCTCACTCCGACCAATATTTTCAAGGTCCGACCCGGAGACATGGGTAACAGATTGTACCTAAGACATAGGTGACAACCTCGTGCCGAACGGGTTGTCGATAGTTAGCCGTTTTGCGGAAGCAGCTCAACTATAACGCGCAAGTTCATGTGGCTTAAAAGGGAGTTTGAGGGGAATAAGTGGGATTTTGTGGACTTAAACGAAAATCCGCCGGTTTTTGCGAGATGTTGTGGGTGTAAACGAGGTATATCACCAAGTTATAGAAAATTGCCGCACGACGTTCATCTCACGCTTATCCTAGAGAAACTTTGAAAATGAAAGATGTTCTTGCTTTGGCGACCCAGTGCAGCTTTCGTGGCGGCTTTTGGGGCGTACTCATGGCTCAGCGCACGGCGGAAGTGGGTCGTCCGGCGATGTTAGCGCTATGGTTTTACTTGACTACGCTCGTCACGCAACGCATCGGCTGAGTGGCGAACAGCTTCAGAAATCTGCACGAGCTGGTTGGCTAGAGGATTTGTCTTGCGCCAGATCATACCAACTGTTCGCGTGGGTTGATGGTTTTTGAAATGCGCGATGGAAACGGATGCCGACCGTGTCTCAACCGCCACGGCCATTTCCGGGATCAATGTAACGCCGATGCCTGCGCCAACCATCTGGACAAGTGTGGATAGAGAGGTTGCATCCATCTCCTCCCGTGGCTGTGCCGATTGAAGGTCGCAGAACGACAGGGCCTGATCGCGGAAGCAATGGCCTTCTTCCAGTAAGAGCAACTTCATCTCACGGAGCATTTCTCTGCTGGGTACGGGCTTTCCCTCATCCTCGCCCGGCCGGACCAGCACGAATTTTTCAGTAAACAGCGCAACTTCTGTAAATGACGATTCGGAAATTGGTAGCGCAACAATAGCTGTATCAAGCCGACCTTCCGCCAGCTCTTGAAGCAATTTCGATGTCAGCGTTTCACGCACGTGAATGTCAACGCCGGCATATATGCGGGTTAGGTCACCGATTATTGTAGGCAGCAGATAAGGAGCGATCGTCGGGATCACACCAATGCGCAGCTGATCCATCAGCCGGCCCCGTGAAGCGCGCGCCAAGTCCCCCAGATCATCAGCTGAACGCAATATATCGCCGACGCGCGGGGCTAATTTTTTTCCAAAGCTGGTCAGTCGGATTTGTCGTGCGCCCCTTTCAAAAAGCGCCGTTCCCAGCGATTCCTCCAGTTCCTTGATTTGCATTGACAAGGCAGGTTGAGAGATCGCGCAAACGTCTGCCGCGCGTCCAAAATGGCCCAGACGTGCCAACGCGTCGAAATAACGAAGCTGCTTGAAAGTAAAATTGATCATAAGAACATCTTATTGCAGAAATCAGAAAATGCAACTTTAACTGATAGACCGGATTTGCTAACATTGTTCAAGAAAGACGAGGAATAATCAATGTCACAACCGCTTCGCGTCACGATAGCTGATGGTGCGCCGGTCATGTCGACCGGAACGTCCAGAAAGCCCGCGCTCTTAGCCCGGGCTTGTTTCAGTATGGTCATCAGCCACGGCAGCTTTTGGCGAAAAAGACGTTCGGCATAATTGGCATCTTGGTATTGCGCTCGCCATGAAACTGGATCGCTTTCCAAAGGATTCACGATGTCCCTCCTTTGGCTAGCTCAACTCACTTAACCGCATCGGGAGAAAAATATGGACGGAAATAACAATAATACCGCAGGCAAATGCCCGGTAATGCACGGCGTCACGAATGTCGGGATCAGGTCGAACCGGGACTGGTGGCCGAACCAACTGAATCTCAGGATTCTTCACCAGAATTCCGAAGCGTCCGACCCCATGGACAAGAGCTTCAACTATGCTGAGGAGTTCAAGAAGCTAGATCTGAAGGCCCTGAAGGAGGACCTCCATGCGCTGATGACCGACTCGCAAGACTGGTGGCCGGCCGATTACGGCCATTACGGCGGTCTTTTCATCCGCATGGCCTGGCATAGCGCCGGCACCTACCGTACTGGCGATGGCCGCGGCGGCGGCGGCACCGGGCAGCAGCGTTTTGCGCCGCTCAATTCCTGGCCCGATAACGGTAACCTTGACAAGGCCCGCCGCCTGCTGTGGCCGATCAAACAGAAATACAGCAACAAGATCTCCTGGGCCGACCTGATGATTCTGGCAGGCAATTGTGCAATTGAATCCATGGGCGGCAAGACCTTCGGCTTCGGCGGCGGCCGCCCAGATGTCTGGGAACCGGAAGAAGATGTCTACTGGGGGACCGAAGCCGAGTGGCTGGGTGATGAGCGCTATTCCGGTGTCCGTGACCTGGAGAACCCGCTGGCGGCGGTGCAAATGGGTCTGATTTACGTGAACCCGGAAGGCCCGGACGGTGAGCCGGATATTCTGGGCTCGGGCCGTGACGTCCGCGAGACTTTTGGGCGTATGGGCATGACCGACGAAGAGACCGTCGCGCTGGTCGCTGGCGGCCACACTTTCGGCAAGGCCCATGGCGCTGGTGACCCGGCTCAGGTCGGCCCCGAGCCGGAAGCCGCTCCGATTGAGGCCATGGGTCTAGGTTGGCTTTCGAGTTATGGCAGCGGCAAGGGTGATGACACGATCACCAGCGGTATCGAAGGCGCTTGGACCGCGAACCCGACCAAATGGGACAACGGCTATTTTGACCTTCTTTTGGGCTATGACTGGAACGTGACCAAGAGCCCCGCAGGCGCCTGGATCTGGGAGCCGGTTAATCCGACCGAAGACGATTTGGCCCCAGCGGCGCATGATCGGTCAAAAAAGGTCAAAACCATGATGACCACCGCCGATATGTCGATGCGCATGGATCCGATCTATGGGCCGATCTCAAAGCGGTTCCACAAGAACCCTGATGAGTTCGCTGATGCTTTCGCCCGCGCCTGGTTCAAGCTGACTCACCGCGACATGGGTCCGAAGTCGCGCTATCTTGGCACCGATGTTCCGGCTGAAGACCTAGTCTGGCAGGATCCGGTGCCTGCCGTCGATCACGATTTAATCGATGATGCCGCCATCGCCGATCTCAAGTCCAAGCTCCTGGCTTCGGGCCTATCGGTTTCCGAACTGGTCGCAACCGCCTGGGCCTCGGCCTCGACTTTCCGCGGTTCAGACAAGCGCGGCGGGGCAAACGGCGCCCGTATCCGTATTGCGCCGCAAAGTACCTGGGAGGTCAACCAGCCCGAGCAACTGGTAAAAGCGCTGAAGGCGATCGAAACTGTCCAGAAGGGGTTCAACGATGCCCAGTCTAGCGGCAAGAAAGTGTCTCTGGCCGACCTGATCGTCCTTGGCGGTTGCGCTGCGATCGAGAAGGCAGCGAAAGATGCTGGCCACAAGGTTACTGTGCCCTTCACCCCGGGCCGCACCGACGCTGCGGAGGGGCAGACCGACGCGGAAAGTTTCGCCGTGCTCGAGCCGGTTTCGGACGGGTTCCGCAACTACCAGCAGGCCGACTTCACCGTTTCGCCCGAGGAGCTCCTGGTCGATAAGGCCCAGCTCTTGACGCTGACAGCGCCCGAAATGACGGTGCTGGTTGGCGGATTGCGGGTGCTCGGTGCGAACCATGGTGGATCGCAACACGGTGTCTTCACCGATCGTCTCGGAACGCTGACAAACGACTTCTTCGTGAACCTGCTCGATATGGGCACGGAATGGAAGACGACATCAACCAAGGAGGACGTGTTCGAGGGTCGTGACAGCGCCAGTGGCAATGTGAAATGGACTGGCACTCGCGTCGACCTCGCCTTCGGGTCGAATTCCCAGCTTCGCGCTCTGTCTGAAGTCTATGGCCAGGATGATGCACAGGAGAAGTTCGTGGAGGACTTCGTGGCGGCCTGGAACAAGGTGATGAACGCCGATCGCTTCGATCTGACCTGATCCCGGGGAAAATAAAGACTCTCGGGCGCAGTTAAAGCCTAGCTGCGCCCGAGTTTAAATCCTCGGCTAGACACCATCCAGGTACTTAAAAACCTAACATTTTTTTCGCCGAAATTCAAAAGTTCGAGATGACGGACACTTGGCCGGACACAGTGCTGAATGTCGGGCATTGTATTTTCTTGTTTATCTGCGGATGACCGGACATACCGATTCAATAGCCTTCACGCTCATTAGCAGGTTGCGAGGTGATTTGAACCTAAATTGCCAACCCGCTAATTTTATTGGAACCCCGTTCTCCCAAAAAATAAAACGCCGCTATGTGGCATGAAATACGGTCCGTTCCGGAGACATAGGTTACAGATTGTCCCTAAAGCGTGCCTCCTTTTTTCGGATTCATTTGACACACTTTAATCCTTTGTTTTTGCGCGTGT
>JAJFHR010000178.1 GCA_021775515.1 Hyphomicrobiales bacterium
GGATTGTGGTGATACCACATGTAAACGCCGGGGCGTTCCGTGCTTGCCTTGAGGCTGTTTAAAATATTGTGCCCGGCGGAAAAATTAGGCAACCCGGCCTGACTGCTGCTCTTATCGATGAACGCAATCTTTTTGCTTTTGGGTTTAGTCTCCGGGCCGGTTGGATAAATCCAATCAGGAGTAATCGCCCGGCAACGGCCGCCAGGATTGTCAATGTTGCCGGTAATTGCAGCGAGCATTTGAATTGCCCGCTCGGTTTCAACCCCGTTAAAATGCGCACCTGCGCCACGCGAACTTATCACGCAGGCAGATTTGGCGGTTGCAAATTTTCTGGCAATAATGCTGATTTCCGCAGCGGGCACACCACTTATTGTTTCCGCCCATTCCGGTGTGAATTGAGCCAAATGTTGTTTCAGCGCAGAAATTTTATCAGCGGTTGAGGCGTTTCGATCTTCAGTCACCAGGCAGAATGTCAGAAATTCTTCTCCAGCACCGCGATAAAGCTCGTCAGTCATCACCACATTGCACATGGCAAGGGCAACAGCGCCATCCGTTCCCGGCTTAACCGGGAACCATTGTGACGACCTGGCCCCAGTATTGGACAACCTGACATCGAACGTCACCACTGGCAGCTTGCGATCAACAATCGACAGGGCAAGTCTGCGGGCGAGGGGGACATGGTTGGTATCTGCTTCCAAGACATTACTGCCGAAATTCAACACAAAATTGGTATTGTCAAAATCCCAATTGTCCACAACTCCGCCCCACGTAAGCTCCTGGGCAGTCCAGCGGGCGCTCTGGCTATGGCAGGTCTGATTAATGATCGAGGCCGTGCCGTAGGCAGGTAGAAAAATCTCATCAATCAGTTTTTCGGCACTTGCCGGGATCCAGCCATGATGAAACACAAATTTCTCCGGCTGGCCCTTATCGCGCAGATTTTTGAGGCGGCCGGCAAGATCTTCGAGTGCTGCATCCCACGAAATTTTCTCCCATTTTTCTTCGCCGCGCTTACCCACGCGCTTGAGCGGAAACAAAACCCGGTCCGGGTCGTAAACTTTTTGTGCGCCGGCCTGGCCCTTTGCACATACTTTGCCGAGATTTCGGATGGATTGTGGTTGCCCCTCAATTTTGACCAGCCTGCCTTCATCCAGATATCCAATAACCGGACAGTTGCTTGGACATTGACCGCAGATGCTCGGGACAGGTTTTAGTTGTGTTCCACTGAAATGCGAATAAGCCTTTCCACCTTGTTCCAGTTTTTTCGTCGTTTTTGCGTGAGCTTTACTGGCTGGCAGCAGGGGGATGGTGGATGCTGCCACTCCAAGTCCAAGAAACTTTCTGCGATCAACCATGGTTGTATCTCTCCGTTCCTACAATGCTGCCGGCGCGGTAATCTGCCCGGCAACCACGACGATGTAACGCAAGGCAAATCCACCAAGAATAATTGCAGCGGGTACCGCCACTTCTACCGCCGGTATTGAAATAAAACTTCGCCCGTAAAGTAATTTGGGCACGATCAGGATGATCTCAATCACCAGAGGGATGACAAGACCAATTACGATGACCAGGCTCCAGAATGCCGGGGCCAGATCTCCACCCGGCAATATTACGGCCACAGCGTATTTGACATCACCGATGGTCAATTGAGCGAACATCAAAAACAGGAAAATAATCAGTAGTTCCCCGGCTATAAGCAGTGCGTCCGAAGCGGTCAGCAAATAGGAGCTGTTGTGATAATCCGCCCGCACGGCAGGGTCGTTATGGTTACGCCGAAAAAACACGCCCACCAAAATGATGCTGGCAACGCCAGTAGAAAGTGCTGACAACAAAAACAACCCGGCAAGAATTGGCGAGTTCCAGAACGGCCGCGACGGCATGGCTCCGAGCATTATGCCAGTGTATATGGCCACACTTATTCCACTGGGCACACAGATCCACGCTAGGGCTCGGCGGACCTTTTTCAGGCGGTCACCCGGCCCTGCGGACGGTGGCAGAAAAGTGAGAGCATAAAGAAGGCTGAGGATGATGAAAGCACCCAGCAGCCAGGACCCGATATTCATCGGAGACAGATTGATCAGCTTAAAAAGGTTCAAAGCTCTGAACGGCTGACCCAATTCAAAAACGATCAGGAAGGTGCCCAGCATGACGGGCAGGGGCCCGATCAGGGCACCACTGCGGGCAACAGCAAAACGCGAGGAGCCAAACCCGCCCTTGCGCAGCAACACTGATCCGCTCACGGTCACGGCTCCGGCTCCAAGCCCGGCAAGAAACAGATAGAGTATAACGGGCAATCCCCAGGACAGTTCGTGCATCGTTATCTCCTTTCTTTCTGCCGGCGGTGTGTGGTCACCCGGACGTCATACCAGCCGCGATCATTTTCATGCTCGTCGGAATGGTCAGCACCAATGTAATACACGTTAGGCTCGGTTCCTTTTCCCGGTCTCAGCACGGTAACCGGGTTGGTCGCCATGACACGGGAGATTTCGCTGTCCGGATCAGAGATGTCACCAAAGATGCGGGCCCCGCCAACGCATGAATTTACACACGAGGGTTCCAGTCCTTTTGAAACCCGGTGAATGCAAAAATCGCATTTATCGACTACCCCGGTCAAAGGGTTGAGGAAGCGGGCATCATAGGGGCAGGCCTGGATGCAATATTTGCAGCCGATGCAAAGACCGTCGTCAACGACCACGATGCCATCCTGCTCGCGCTTATATGTGGCTTCCGTTGGACATACATCGACGCAAGGCGCAGTACTGCAATGGTTGCACAGCCTGGGCAGAAAATGTCTTGAAATATTTGGATAGGAACCTTTTTCGGTATATTCGACCCAGGAGCGGGTGGCACCCAAGGGCACGTCAAATTCAGCCTTGCACGCGACACTGCAGGAATGACAGCCGATGCATTTGCGCGTGTCGATGAGCATGCCGTACTGCTTTTTATTTGCTTGCGGGCTGCTTTCCTCATCAGTGGCGAGCGAAGGGACTGCTATCGCGGCAACTGAAGCTGCTACCGCGCTTCCGCCGGCGGCCTTCAGGAAATTCCGGCGGCTGGAGCTTGAGGTTTCCTCATTGGCTGGTTTTTTGCAATCGTCAGTCATTTCCGGTCCCCTTGGATAAATTGCTTTGCTTGTTGCCCACAGGTGCGGGCTGCTCGAAGGCATTTTTGCGCAAGTCGACCGGACGGTGGACTTGATTATAGTGGCACGCGATACAGGTCTTTTTTTCCTCCAGAGCAAGTTTGTGAGCGTTAACGCCGCGTGCGCGTTTCGGTTTGATTTCTTTTTCTATGTGGCAGGTCCGGCAGGTACCACTGTCAGTTTCGAACAATCTGTCGCGCACCCGAAAAGCGGTTGCAGCCCGTGGCGGGATCCAGTCCCCGGCGCGTTCGGCGTCAAGATCGCGAAACTTGCCGAATAAATCGGTGAAGCTGACAAAGTGGGTATAGGCGAAAATGGCGTTTAACCGGCCCTGCGGCAGGTGGCAATCCACGCATTGCGCCTGCGATTTTGGTTGATCTGTTTTGGCCTGATGGGGTTTGGTTGCCGTCAACCTGACATCGGAATTAAACTCCCAGGGAAGATGACAGGTATTGCAGACCGCATCCTGGGCAACCAGTCTTCGGGTCACCGGCTCAAAGGCTGCGACCATAATGATGGCGATGATCAGGGCAGAGGCACCAGCGGCGATAAAGATAATCTTTGCCCGGCGCGAAAAGCGTTGAAAAATGTCTTTCACGAAAGCCCCCTCATCCAAATCAAGAAATTAGCCTGTCAAGTGGCGGGTAGGTGCCCGGTCTTTTAACGACCGGGCACGTTCTTGGCACATGCTCTAAATTAGTTGAGCTTGGTTGCTTCGATGTCGGCTTTGACGCCAAAGCCAATTGACATCGGGAACGACACATGATGGCCACGTGTCGTGATGTTGTCGTCGTGAGTGGCGAAACTAAATGTATAAACACCACCTTCTTTCAAGGCCTTGTCATCCGGATTTGTCAAACCCAGTTTGCGGGCCCATACAACGGTCCACATGCCGTCTTTCCAAACACCCTTGGAACGATTGTTGTCGGCCGCTGAGCCTTTTGAGTCTTCGCGGCTAACGACATATTTCGGGATCATATCGCCTTCTTTCCAGTCAGCATTTGGATCAAATGGCACCGCATTTTTTTCGCGGATCAAGGCTGTTTCCATCTTGCGGATATCTTCTTCCCGGACGGATTTACTGCCAAATACCTTTTCATCATACATGTACTTCGGCAGTTTGGTTTTTTTGTCCTTGTTCGAACCAAATGGGTTTTTGCCCGCATCACTGTTGCGATATTCAAGCACGTAGAAATCATCAGACATGCCAACCGGGTTGGAACGATGTCCGCGCCATTGCATCAGATCCAGGAAGCCACCTGCAGCCTTGATCTTGGCAATTTCTTCTGGCGTCTTGCCCTTATCCCAAGAGGCTTCTTCGTCGGTGCGGGTTGAGGGCAGATATTTGCGTACGTCTTTTTTCTTTAATGCTTTAAACAAAGCATTTGCTTTTACTTCGTCAGCGGTGGGACGGTCCGGACTATCACGCTCGCCATTATGGCAAGTTATCCAGCATCCCTGTTTGGCATAGTTTTCAACTTTGCCATCATCAATCATCATTGACATGCGATCTTCGTAGATACCCGGTTGTTTGCCATCCTGTACCACGGCATCAAGTTTCGGAAAGCCGTATGCTTTCCATTTCTTGCCATCGTAGCGGTAATAGGGGTGGGCCCAGCCGGGATAGTTGTTCAGAGTTTTCCACTGGAAGCGGAAATAGGCATCATCCTTGTCGTAGGCGACCTGGAATTTAAGATTAATGACACCGTTTTTACCATCGACCGGCATCGGTTCCAAATCATGTTCAACTACGAGCTTGTTGCCAATTTCTTCTTCTTCTCCCTTATGGCAGGCGACACATGCCTGGCCTTCCTTGGTCTGGAGATCAGCACGTTTGTGCTCGGGACTGCGAAGCCATTGATAAGTCGCCTGCCCGGGCCAGAAAAGTTTAATTTCCTTGGTTGGCACTTTTGACCAGTCGACTGCAGAAGGATCACCGGAACCGGCAAAAGCGGCCGCGGATAAAACAAAACTTGCACCGATAAATAATCCAACACCGCTGGCTAAACAAAATGAATGTTTCATGATTTTATTGTCTCCTTTTAGCGTTGCTCCATAAATGTTCAACTTCTTTACCAACGTCGGCAAGAACATGATGGCAAAACCGCCAGAATGGCCACACCAACCCCGATTATTAACGTAGATACGGCCCAGAAAGGGACGCGATAGTCCTTGTTTACTGGTTTACTACTACAACTATAATTAAGGCTGGGGTCAGGCTATGCGGTGGTTTGAGCCACTGCATTGATGCAGATCAATTGCAGCTATGAAGATAAAATTCCACATTGGATAGCAAATTCAGAGGGAAAAAGAGCATGTCGATAATAAAGGCCGCAGGTCGTACTTTTGAGGAAATACTCCACTTAAAACACCTTCAGGGACTGCCTGAGTTCAATCTGATGGGTGTGTCACCCGTTCCACTCGTACAACAATGCAGGGTTACCATATCGGCAAATCGTTTGTGGGGCAGTCGTGACAATTTCATCTGAAAGACTTATATCTAGTAAATGGCTTATGCGTGCTTCCCGGATCGTGGAGTAAGAGTATTTGAGTAATAATATCAATATGGCTGGTCCCGAAGATCAGATTCAAACGGGTGGTCGGATTTCTTTAGCCTTTGCGGCCTGCCGATCAGCTTTTTTGGGCTTGGGTGTTTTCAGTTTTATCATAAATCTGTTGATGCTGACAGGTCCACTGTTCATGTTACAAATCTATGATCGGGTTTTGACCAGCGGAAGCGTGCCGACGTTGGTCGCACTGGCGGGCCTAGCGGTCGGCTTATATGCATTTCTGGGTGTATTTGAGTATATTCGCTCACGGATACTGGTGCGTATCGGTCGCCGACTGGATGAACAATTAGGGGACATCTCTTTTGATTCAGCCGTGTTGTTGGCTTTGAAGTTGGGGCGAAAGGCAGAGCGGCTCGATCCAGTGCGAGACTTGGATCAGGTACGGCAATTTCTATCCGGTCCTGGTCCCCTTGGTATATTTGACGTGCCTTGGATGCCATTCTACCTAGTCATAATTTTTGTTTTTCATCCAATACTCGGTTACCTCGCCGTAGGCGGTGCCATTGTCCTGGTTTTTCTGACGCTCTTGAATGAATTGTTTTCTCGACATCCACTAGCCGAAGCGAGCATACGAGCAATGCGCCGAGCCCGCATCGTTGAGGCTGGCAGGCGGAATAGTGAAGTACTTTCAGCGATGGGAATGCTTCGCAACATCCGGAACGTCTGGGGTAATGAAAACACCTCATTTCTTGCAGTCCAGGCTAGAGCTGCTGATCGGATGGCTTTTTTTGGAGCAGCCACAAAAACTATTCGCTTTGTCCTGCAATCGGCGATGCTCGGTGTAGGCGCGTATCTGGTCTTGCAACAGGAGATTTCATCCGGAGTTATGATTGCCGGAGCGATAATTTTGTCGAGAGCGCTGGCTCCAGTTGAGCAGGCAATCGCCCATTGGCGTGGTTTTGTCGCCTCGCGGCAGAGCCTGAAGCGACTGCGAAGCGTACTGGATAAAATGACTGAAAATGACGCCCGCACACCCTTGCCTCGACCTGAAAAAGAGCTTTTGGTGAGAAATGTTT
The DNA here is from genome assembly GCA_021775515.1 of Hyphomicrobiales bacterium. Lineage (GTDB taxonomy): Bacteria > Pseudomonadota > Alphaproteobacteria > Rhizobiales > JAJFHR01 > JAJFHR01. Next base: position 6,726 of record JAJFHR010000178.1, read on the forward strand.
GTGTACTGCCGCCTGGCGAGCAACTACTCACGTTACAGGGAGTTTCTTTTTCCCTGGCTGCGGGTGACGGATTGGGTGTCATAGGTCCCAGCGCCAGCGGTAAATCCACGTTGGCGCGGGCTTTGGTCGGTGTGTGGCCCGTCGCTCAAGGAGAGGTGCGGCTGGATGGAGCAACACTTGACCAATGGCAACCAGATATTCTCGGCCCTTCAATTGGTTATTTGCCCCAGGATGTTGAATTGTTTGAGGGGACGATTGCAAATAACATCACGCGGTTTAACCCTCAGCATGACGAAGCTGCGCTCATCAAAGCGGCTCAATTGGCTGGCGTGCATGAGATGATACTGCAGTTGGCGGATGGCTATGACACCAACGTTGGTGAAGGCGGTCAGGCCTTGTCAGCTGGGCAAAGTCAGAGAATTGGTCTGGCGCGCGCTTTATATGGTCAACCCTTTTTGATCGTGCTCGATGAACCCAACTCCAATCTTGATGAAGAAGGCGATCTCGCATTGTCCGCCGCAATCACGGCAATGCGAAAACTGGGTTCTATTGTCGTGGTGATTGCCCATCGCAGGAGTGCAATCAGTGCGCTGGACAAACTCTTGATGCTGAGAGATGGGCGCCAACACATTTTTGGGCCTAAAAATGAAGTGTTGGCAAAAGTGTTACCGCAAAAACCCCCGGTTTCAGCAGATCTCAAGGTGGTGAAGGAATAAGCTCATGGGTGCAAAAAGTAATAGTGCGGCCAATTCGCTCCGCTCACATTTGCTGGTCGGTGCGATCATTGCCGTGACGCTGGTCGGTGGATTGGGCGGCTGGGCATCATATGCGTCTGTCTCGGGCGCTGTTATCGCGTCAGGTAATGTCATTGTCGAATCGAGCATCAAACGGGTTCAACACAAAGAAGGTGGAATTGTTGCCGCTATTTATGTCAAAGATGGGCAGCAAGTTGCTGCATCTGACTTGCTGCTGCGTCTCGACGACACAGAGAACCAGGCCAATCTGACGCTTATCTCCAAGCAGCTTGATGAGCTGGCGGCCCGAAAAGCCCGTCTCACAGCGGAGCGGGACGGTGCTGAAACTATTTATTTTCCGGTCAGTTTGACCGACCGTGCGTCCAGTGGAGACATTGTTCAGGCAATCAATGGAGAGCGGACTTTATTCGAGGCCAAGCGTAATACAACCCTAAGCCAGAAAGCCCAGTTGACTGAACGGATAGGCCAACTGGAAGAGGAGATTAAAGGTCTCGGTTCACAGCGCGATGCAAAAGCTTCGGAAAGTGCATTCATCACCGAGGAGCTGACCGAGCTTGAGGAGTTGTTTAAAAATGGCCATGTGACCAAAAGTCGAATGATGGCGCTGCGCCGCGAAGCGTCCAGACTTCAGGGTCAACATGGACAAATCACAGCAACGATCGCACGTGCAAAAGGGAAAATCTCCGAAACCAGGTTGCAGATTACCCAAATTGGTCAGAATGCACTGGCTGAAACGGTAAGTGAGCTGCGCCAGGTCGAAGCGCAAATAATTGAATTGACTGAGCGTAAGTATGCTGCGGAAAACCTGCTGAAGCGGATAGAAATACGCGCTCCTAAATCCGGATTTGTGCATCAACTTGCAGTACACACCGTTGGCGGTGTTATTGGCGCTGGCGAAACAATAATGCAGATTGTACCGAAAGATGACCAATTGGTTATTGAAGCGCAGGTTAAACCTGCAGATATTGACCAAATCCAGCAATGGCAAAAGGCAACTATCCGGTTATCAGCGTTTAATCAACGAACAACTCCGACATTGGAAGGGGTGGTTTCAACCATCTCGGCGGATTTATCGCGAGATAAAAATACCGGCGTGGCATTTTATGTGGTGAGAGTTACACTCAATAAAGATGAAATGAAATTGCTCAATGGCAAGTTGCTGAAACCTGGAATGCCGGTTGAAGTATTCATACAAAAACAGAGCCGTACAGTTCTCAGTTTCCTCATAAAACCACTCAGCGACCATGTCGCTTACATGTTTAAGGAAGAGTGAAACCGGCGGATCGTGTCCAAAACTCTGAAACGAAAGCCTCTGCATCTTAACCGCTGCCGGGCTTCTTTTTGTTTCCTGAAACACCAAAAATCGATGCCGGTTGCCTTCTCAATCCCGGGCTTTTTTATGACATAGATCAATTTTCCCTGTCACCAATGGACGTAAGCTGAAAAAGCAATCAACCATTGGATAATGAAAGGGAGACGGTCATGGCTGTGCGTAAATTTGGTACTGAAACCCTGGTAAATACCACAACATCTGGAGGACAGAGAGACCCAGCGGTTACAACTCTTGCCGATGGCGGTTATGTCATTGCCTGGGAAGATTCAGGAACCACACCGGATACTGTGAAATTCCAGATTTATAATGTTGATGGCACTAAACGTGGCGGGGAGATTTCAGCCCCGACATTTGGGGTGGATAGTGATATAAATCCTGCACTGGCACCGTTGGATAGCGGCGGTTTTGTTCTCACCTTCGAAAGGGTCTTATCTGGCACAGATATCGACCCTCTATTCCTGCGCTATGATGCCAATGGCAATACGGTCGGGGGCGTTGGAACGGTAGATGGGGGCCTCGGAATTGAGCAACTCTCGGCGGTTTCATCTCTCGGCAGCGGCTTTGTTGCTGTCTGGCGCGATAATGATCTGACCTCCGGCGATATAGAGGTCCGGCGTTATGATGCCGATGGGCTCGCCCTGGCTGGTGCCGCCATCGTCAACACCACCACGACCGGCATTCAGAGCGATCCGGATGTAGCTGAACTTGCCGGTGGCCGTTTTGTCGTTGTCTGGGAAGATCAGAATGGTACGCCCTCGGTCCGTGGCCGGGTGTTTAATGCCAATGGAACAGCGGTGGCCAATGATTTCCTGATCGCCAGCACGAGTACCATCAATGGTGATCCCCAGGTCACCGCCCTTGCCAATGGCGGGTTTGTCGTCACCTATGCAGATGCCTCGACAAGCTTCCCGGAATCAGGTATTGGCGTTCGGGCACGGATATATAACCCTGACGGTGGAACCTTTAGTGGTGAGATCACCGTCAATTCCAACTTTGCCAGTGTACAAAGACGTCCTGATGTTGCAGCGCTGCCCAATGGCGGCTTTGTTGTTGTCTGGGAGGATTTAGAATCAGCTGATAGCATCCGCGGCCAGGTGTTTGATGTTCTGGGCAACAGAGTAGGCACCGAGTTTTTTGTCAGCACTCAAGGGGTTCTGGGTGCCACTATTTCAGTTTCGGCCCTTGAAGATGGCCGTTTTGTCGTTAGCTGGCAGGATCTGAGTTCACCTGAGGATGGTTCGGGTAGTGGTATTTTCTCCCAGATCATGGACCCGCGGGATGGCGTGGTCAACGGTACCAACAACGATGACGACCTGTTTGGTAATTACACCGCTGATGAAATCAAT